>CAYPJB010000058.1:0-15376 GCA_964410845.1 uncultured Bacteroidales bacterium
GGCTTTCCTATCACTTGTTCGGGCGGAGCATAACCTTCAGTATAAACACGGGTTTTGGCTGCTACCCGACTTTTGGCCGTCTTCCCCAGTTCACGAGCGGTTCCGAAGTCGATCAGCCTGATGCTTTTGCCATCCTCCAGCAGCATGATATTATCAGGTTTCAAATCACGATGAATGATGCTCGGTTGCTGGGAATGCAACAGAGTCAGCACATCGCATATCTGTTGACCCCAGAGTGTTACCAGGTCAATCGGGAAGGGGCGATGCCCCTGGGTTTCAAGTACCTTGAGTAAATCTTTGCCTGGAATGTACTCCATGATCAGATGGGCTGACTGGCCATCTTCGATGAAATCGTAGACTTTTGGTACAATCGGCGAGTGTTCCAGAAGTCGCAGGATTTCCGCTTCACGGCGGAAAAAGTTCAGCCGGGTGGCAAACTCAGCCTTGTCACTAGCGAGCATATCCTTGATGGCTACCGGGCGATTCAGTTTGACATCGAATGCCAGGTAGACTCCACCGAAACCACCGATGGCAATCAGCCGATCCACTCGATATCTACTGTGCAGGACGGTACCGGGTGGCGAAGGAAGCATGGCCTGGCAGCGGGCACAATAACGGGCATTACGGTTGTTTGCCGTGCCACAGGCAGGGTTCGTACAAAGCAGTGGCGACTCTTCAGCTTCTACATGCACGCCATTGGTGGCCGTGGCCATCCAGCCACATTGGGTACACGATAGTGGATTCTGAAGAACAGTTTTGCAACTAGGGCACTGAGTAATTGCAGCAGGCTTGGATTTGATCTCGGTAGCTTGACCATTGCTGCCGACGACTGCGGAAGGGCGTGGCAGTTGAACGGCTTGCGCAAGTGGGGAACTGCTTCCCTGCGGACGTACCGCGGTGGCGGCTTCATCTTCTGCCACGCGAGCCGTAAATATCTTTTTGCAATGGGGGCATCTTACCTGTCGCTGAGCAAAAACATCAGCAACACGGGCCAGCTTCTGACAATGCTCGCAGCGGGTCAGTATAGGCATTAGCTTACTGCAGTTTCAGTTTCATTTGAACGGTGCCTATCTGAACTACGTCGCCATTCTCCAGCGGGCGAATCTGCCCGGGGAAGATACGGGCGCGATTGACGAAGGTCCCGTTCTGGCTGCCCAAGTCTTCGATGGAAAGACCCTTGTCATCGAAAATCACTCGTGCATGCTGCCGCGAACACCAGATGCGATCTGCCGATTCCTGGTCTTCCAGGTCGATGTCAACAGGCTTTTCATCAGTGCGTCCGATGAAGTTATCCCCGGTATAGATGGGGTATTCGATGTTGAGTTTTTGACCACGAATGACGATGAGCTTGGGGGTTGCCAGCGTTGGCAGCGAGACTGGATCTCGACTGGTGCCTGGAGTGGGAGGGGTTATCTTGAAGGCATCATAGCTGGTAGTGTCAGCTGCAACATGTTCCGGTGCTTTTCCTGTTTGATCAAGAGCATCGTAGCTTGTGGTGTCAGGAAGAAATGGTTCTGCCATGGGGATGTCATGAACAGGTACCGTCGCCGGTGCAGAGGAGTAATCAGACATGGCTTTCGCCTCCGAAGTGGTGACTAAGTCCGACTTGCATCGTTCGCAGAACAGTGTTCCGTCTTCGTTCTTGTGAGAGCAGTAAAGGCATGTGATCATGGAATCTACCTATGCGATGAAGCTCAAAGTGGTGTAACAATCGTAAGGGGCAGGTTGTTACACAAGTTACGGCAATGGCATCTCTTCCGCAAGACGCGCACTGTCATCTAGTGCCAACATGGTCTTCTTGGCGACCTTACCGCCGGCATTCAGTTCTGACAGCGCCTGCCGGGCAAGCATCGTTTTCTTTGCACCGGATGGCCCGAGAACGGTGGCTTTCCGTTCGATGGCCATTGCCAGTCGCTTGGCTTCATCATTGTTGGAATCATTGAGAGCTGTCTGCAGGTTGCTCGTCAGTTCGTAGATCTGGACTTCATCAATGTGTTTGGCTACTTCCGCGTTGACGTAGCTGGGTGCATCAGTACTGTATGCGATTTGTAGAGGAACGCTGCCGGTTGAACCGGTTCCATCGCCAGTAGTGTAGGTCACTTCCACCTGGGCGATCACATACTGCCCATCCGGGCGATTCGGCAAACTGAGGTCAAGAATATAACGAGTAGGTTTATCCCGTTCCATGGTGCCCAGGCTGGCAACGAGGTGCCGCTCATCCTGTACGTCGAGATCGAGTTCGCGAATCTCCGGCAACACCAGCCGGCACCGTTTGATTTTGATGTCCTTCATCGGCTTGATGTGTAGTTTGACATCTCGGAAGACCGTAGCCCGCAGGTGGGCGAACTCTTCCAGAAAGACTCGCTGCGTCTCCCCCTTCTTCTCTTCATCGACATAGTACCACTTGCCTTCGCTGAGTTTAGCCAGGTCCTTCACCAGGCTGGCATTCCACTCGGTACCCACACCAATGATGGTGAGATGCTCCTGTTTGCTGGCCATCGTCGTCGCCAAATCACGACACTGCTGTTCGCCACTGGTTTCGCCATCGGTGAGGAGCAATACATGGGTGAGGACATTGTCTTTGTGAACTGTGCGAAGTTGTTCGAGGGCTATCGACAGACCTTGATCCATGGCAGTGCCACCCGGATCGATCTCGAAGCGATCGATGGTGTTGATCGTCTTTTCGATAGCTGGCAATTGGGTGAGTGCCGTTGGCGGCAAAGCCACGGCAGCAGTGTGGGCGAAAGCCACGATAGTGAGCGTATCGGAAGGCCGGAGCAGGGGGATAGCTTCGAGAGCTGCCTGCTGGACTCGTTTTAATCGACTGATGCCTGTGCCGTCCTCTTCATACATGCTGCCGGAAACATCAAGAACGAGGGCGAGGTTGATCGGCATCACTGGTGCTGAACCATCTCCAGCAGGGATGACTTTGAGCAAGGCGTAGCTCGCCACCGATTCGCCTCGCACTGCAATGCTGTTGCGATGGAGCATCCGTTCCAGATGGATTTTCGCTGACATGGTCGCTTCCTTGTATCGAAAATGGATCGCTTGTTATTCGTTAGCCACTGGTGAAGATTGTGTGATTATGCTCCCAGGAATCGGGCGAGCGGTGGTAGCCTGATCCATCCGGCGAATTTGCCTAATCCCTCACTGACAGCTGACATCAGTGCTCGTCCTCTGCTGCCACAGAGGGAGATGAGAAGTCCAACGCCTGCACCGAGCAGGCTCCATGAGATGAGGGCAACTCCGGGCCAGGTTCCGAGGTTGAACGCATCATCAAATGCAGGCAAGAGTTGTGCGATGGTGCCGGTAATGATCATCCCGCCCAAGGCGCCCACGATTGTAGCTGCCAGATAGTCTCGCAGCTTACCCGTCTTGCGGAGGGCGAACCACAGGAGGAGGATGACGATCCAGAACGAGACGAGCATGAACTTCTTCGTGTAGCTTCCAGCCGGGAGTGCAGTGCTGAAATGCGCGGCATAATCAGGGAGGATGCATAGCGTGCGAATGAGCAGCCCGGTCAGGCACCCTGCTACGACTGGCTGCAGGAAACGCTGCATCACGTTTGGAGTTGCTGCCAATTGCACTGCTACTTTTACCAGAAGCCTTTGGCCTCCGTTGCCCACGATGCTGAGAGTGCCCATCTGGCGTGTGTCAGCTGGCAGGTTACGGGTGATGATCTGGAAATGTACCATCGCTGACTGTCCGCCACACACCATGGGTTGTGCCGGCTTGATCCAGGGCACATCCGATTCCACCGAAGCATAGAGCCATTTCTTGGCAGAAGTCTCAAGCTTGACATCGCCCTGAAGGGTCTGCCCGACCTTGCCTGTGAGTTCAATGTTGCCCGGTGATACTGATAAACTTGGTGGTTTCGAGAGCCCCATGCCTTCGAAGAACTGTTGCACCGCTGCCACGCCTTGGGCTACCGGGCCTTGCACGGGATACCGCCAGCCGTTAAGAGTGAACCAGCGTTCGATGTCGCCCTTTTCCAAAAGCGGAGCTACTTGTTTAGGAGCTTCCTTCATTCGGCTAGCCAAGTCTTTCGGTGTACTGCAGCCCGACAAGACCCCCTGGGAAAATGGGATAGCTGAGAGGTCAAACGTGATAGGCACCTCAGCTGTGCCGCCGTTGGTCATGATTGCCAGAGTCGCGGCATATTGTTGACCAGCAGGCAGGCCTTGCGTTTCGATATGAACCGGACAGTCCTGTTGCTGACCGGTCTTGATGGGTAGTTTGCCGTTAGCGCCTCCTCCTCCGTCCTGTCCTACTCGCAGCCAGGTGTCGCCTCGTACTTCAACGAGGCCATGCAGCAGCCGAGCACCTCGGTTCACCACTTGTAATTGCAGATCGCGACTATCCCCCGCCCGAATGTTGCCGAGGTGAAGTCGCCTTGGTGACAAATCAAGACGTGGTTGCTTGGGTTCTTTCGCTGGCATGGTGGCCAGCAGTTGATCGAGACCGAGATCAGGATCGACATGGGCTGCAGCCTTGTCGGCCTGCATCGCCAGGTCCATGCGGCCGATGCTGGCCAGGAACTGCCGAAGGCCACCTTGCTGAAGCATGCTGCGAGCTGACGACCATTCAAGAGAGCAGGCATTGATCAGATCATCAAACGTTCGACAGCGCCGACCCGAAGGGAAGACGAACTCACGGCCCAGAGTGGTGTTGGTGGCAGACTTGCCATCCGAGCCGGTACGAAGGCCTGTGCCATCAAAGTGGCAATAGGCAGCTTCCGGCGGATTCGCCCGCTGACAACGCGGACAAAACTGAGGCACCATGCACCCGTCCCTGCGTCCAGACCTAAAGTTTTCAGTGATGGTATTGTATCAGAGCAGGTCAAGAGGAGTGAAACGAATTTTGTGTGTAGCTTGGGGGGAACAGGGAAGATGAGAGGGGAGTGAAAGGGGCACTGCATTCTCAGACTTGCAGCGTTACGGAAGTCAAGGTTGGAGAACTGGCGATATTGCTTACTGCTTGAAACTGCTCGCCATATTGTCCAGGCACTGATTCATCTCGATTTTCGAAAACTCCAACATTTGCCCGGCAGGCCATCCGTACTCGGTGATTGTCAATTCGGTATTGCCATTGCCCAGTTCTTTGAACACGTCCGTGCGACGTTGATCGGTGGGAAAGTCCGAGGGGATACCGAGTTGCTTGGGTTCGAGCTTGTTACCATCCTTGTCTGCCAGGTTGTGGATGTACTCCAGCAACTGGTGCTTATCCACATTCTTGTAAACCCAGGTGCTACATGTCCTTGTCACAAATGGTCCACTTCGTGCAGAGAAATGGTGGTACAACGAGAAGACAGGGAACCTCAAGCTCAATGAGTTGGCGTTCAGTCCGATTCGTTGGGTGCCAAATGAGCAAACTGTTCACAAGTTGATAGGCATGGATGGAAAGGCTCGACTGGAATCTATCTTGCAAGGGGAGATACAACGAGCCAGGCAACGGCGTGAAATTGTTGATGAAGGGGTTCTGTATAACCAGTTCCAGTGAGAGAAGGCTGCACGTCTGTCAGCAGAAGAAAGGAAGGATCTCATTGCTGCTCTCAGGGAATTTCACAAGGGTGGAGGCAAACAACTCATGAAACCCGAGAAAGAAGCCATGAAGCTGAAGTCCCTGTATTGATCGCTAAGATTGATGCGGTTTCGCCGCTGCAAAGGAGCGAACTCCGGGCAGCATCGAAAGTATAAAAGTAGCGTGCAATAAGAGGCAGCTTGAGGATGCCAGACTTATACACTAGCTACGTCCAGAACTTGCAGGGTGTATTGATGTCTCTTCCTCATTCTCCCGGTCGTCGACTTCGTGATGCCTATGCAAAAGGGACTGTGCAAATCCCCGGCGTCTATAACCCGCTCGTGGCACGCCTGGCGGAAGAAGCAGGCTTCGATGCTATCTACCTCAGCGGTGCTGCCCTCTCGGCATCGATGGGATTGCCTGACGTGGGTCTCGTCACTCTTACTGAATTTGTGGACTTTGCGCGCAGCATCACCACAGCTAGCAAGTTACCTCTCATTGCCGATGCTGACACCGGTTTTGGTGAAGCACTCAATGTGGAACGCACCGTGCAGCAGTACGAAGCAGCAGGACTTGCCGGGTTGCACCTCGAAGACCAGGTAATGCCCAAACGCTGTGGCCACCTCAGTGGCAAGAAGCTCGTCAGTTGCGAGGAGATGTGTGCCAAGATACGAGCAGCGGTGGGTGGCAGGCGTGATCCCGATTTTGTCATCATTGCTCGTACCGATGCCCGAGGTGTGACTTCGATGGAAGATGCCATCGAACGAGCCAGGGCTTATCGTGCTGCAGGAGCCGATGTCATCTTCATCGAAGCTCTCAAAAGTGAGCAGGAATTCGCTGACTTCGCGAAAGCGGTGCCCGGACCACTGCTTGCCAACATGACGGAGTTCGGCCAGACCCCGCTGATGGATGTTCAGAAGCTCTCGTCGATGGGCTATCAACTCGTCATTTATCCAGTAACACTCTTGCGACTGGCACTGCAAAGCTCACGACTGGCACTGCAAGCCATCAAGCGGCAGGGCTACCAGCAAAGCCTGATTTCGCAAATGCTCACTCGGCAAGAACTCTACGATTTGCTAGGCTACACCGGGTACGAAGAACGAGACAAAGCGTACTTCGGAAAATAATTGAAGGACTCTCCCATGGCTGCTGTTACCACTCCTGATAAAGAAACTTACTCGCCTGGGCTTGAAGGCGTAATTGCGGGTGAATCCGCCATCTCGACCGTCACCGGTGGATTACGATATCGAGGCTATCCCATCACCGAACTGGCAGATCATTGCTCGTTTGAGGAAGTAGGCTACCTCTTGCTGCATGGCGAGTTACCCAAGAAAGCGGAACTGGCTGCCTTCCATTCCCGTATCGCTGCTGCTCGTCAGATTCCTGATTCACTGATTCAGCTCTTTAAAGCATTACCGAAGAACATCCCCGCGATGGATGCCTGCCGTACTGCCATCAGCGTGCTTGCTCATTACGATCCAGAAGTGAACGATAACAGCACTGCTGCCAATCGTCGCAAGGCAGAGCGACTGATGGGACAAATCCCCGTCGCAGTGGCTGCGCACTATCGCATTACGCAAGGCGAAGAACCAATTGCTCCGCAGGATGGCTTACCGATTGCTTCGGAATTCCTGCGAGAACTGACAGGCAAGGTGCCTACTCATGAAGACACCAAGGCCTTTGATGTGTCGCTAATTCTCTATGCCGAGCATGAGTTCAATGCTTCAACCTTTACTTGCCGCGTAGTCTGCTCGACAATGGCTGATCTCCACTCAGCAATCGTTGCTGGCGTGGGAGCACTCAAAGGCCCATTACATGGTGGCGCCAACGAAAAGGTGATGGACATCCTCCTGGCTACCGGTGGCCCGGACAAAGCGGAAAAGTGGACCCGCGAAGCCCTCGCCCGCAAGGAACGCATCATGGGTTTCGGCCACCGTGTCTACAAGACCGGTGACGTGCGAGCTGCGTACCTGAAGAAGTATGCCCAGGAAGCTGCACAACGAGCCGGCACCGAACAATGGGAGAAGGCAGCGGAGATCATGGAAGAGATCATGGCTAAAGAGAAGAACATGTTCCCCAATCTCGATTGGCCCGCCGGCCGCTTGTACCATGCGATGAACCTGGCGGTGCCTATCTACACACCCATCTTCGTGATGAGCCGAGTGACGGGATGGAGTGCCCACTTTATTGAACAAGCCGAAAACAACCGCTTGATCCGGCCTCGCGGACTGTACACCGGTCCCGATGTACGATCTGTGGTTCCTTTGGAACAGCGAGGCTGATGTAGGGCACGCTGTGCGTGCCTCACCATCGTGAGATTCCAATGCACTCGATATCAACGAATGAAGATGCAATGAACCCCAGTCTTGGATAGGCACGCACAGCGTGCCCAACAATGTCCCAACTCCCCCTCAGTCACCTGGGCACCGTTGAACTCTTAGCACCTGCGGTGCAAGTATGGTGGAACGCTAAGCACCCTGAAGGCCCTACCGCCTGCCAGCGGCTTGCCTGGTCAAGTATTCTCGAAGGCAAGCACACTCTCCTTGCTGCCCCCACGGGCACAGGCAAAACGCTTGCTGCCCTGGTTCCCATCTATAAGCAACTCGTCGAACAATCATCGCAGGGTTTGCATGTTCTCTACATTACTCCGCTGAAAGCGCTCTGCAACGATATCCATGCTCGCATTCAGAATGACCTGTTGCAACTCAACGAACGCACAGGCAAACGGCTGCGAGTGGGATTGCGTACCGGTGATGTAGCACCGCATCATCGTAAACAACTACTTGATGAACCGCCTGATATTTTGGTCATCACTCCCGAGAGCCTGGCGCTACTGTTGGCTCACCCCGAAACGGCATTCCTTTCAAAAGTGAGGTATGTCATCGTTGATGAAGTCCACGCTCTTGCCTGCAACAAGCGGGGTGTGGAACTGGCTGTGACGTTAGAGCGGCTTGATGAAAGGTGTATCACTCCGCCCCAGCGGATAGGTCTGTCTGCTACCTGTCATCCACTGGAGGTCGTGGCGAGGTACCTGGCCGGGGCACATCAAGCGATCAATACGCTACAGGTGCCTGATCGTACTCATTGGCGGCTGGATCTTGTCGATCTCTCGGAAGCGTGCCGGCGGGCGGAGTTTCTTCCCACGCTGATGAACCGGTTGCAGAACCTGATCGAAGAGTATCGCACGCTGCTGATCTTCACCAATGTCCGCAGCCTGGCGGAACGCATCAGTTGGGCACTGCGAAGACGATTGCCACACCTGGCTGAGCAGATCGCGGTGCATCATGGCTCCATTGCACGACAGAACCGGCATGCGGTCGAAGGTCAACTGCAGCGGGGCGAATTGCGAGTTGTCCTTAGCAGCACCAGCCTGGAACTAGGTATCGACATTGGCTCTATTGATCATGTCGCATTCATCCATGCTCCGGGTGGAGCGACTCGGATGCTGCAACGACTGGGCCGGGGTGGTCATCGTCCGGGAGCACTTCGTACCGGCACCCTCTTCGTCGGCTCACAGATCGAACTTCTGGAAGCAGTCACCACCAAAGGTGCAGCTGAGGATGGCTTCCTCGAGCCGCTCAGATTCCCGGAGGCGCCACTTGATGTGCTTTGCCAACTGCTGATCGGCATGGGGGTGGCAGAGCAGTTCAACGTGCGGCAAGCATGGGATTTGCTCAAACGCTCATTCCCTTTTCAGCAGCTTACGCTCGAAGATTTCGTTCGTTGTCTGGAGTATGTCAGCGGAGGTAACAGTCAGCTGGATGTGCCACCTCGTGTCAAGATTGTGGATCATCGGCTGTGTTGCACCAGCAAACTGACGGCACGATTGTATCGCACTAACGCAGGTACGATTCACGATGAACCACATCGATTGGTGCGGCTGGAAGATGCTGACAAAACTCTTGGTTCAGTGCCCCATCAGTTTGCGGATCGGCTTCTTGTGGGAGATCGCTTTCTGCTCACTGGTCGGGTGTATGAACTTAAACGGCACGAACGCTCGGCGATTGTGGTACAGGAATCGGGTGGGCTGCCTGCATTTACCCGCTGGAAGGGGGGGATGTGGAACATGCCCCCGATCCTGGCGGAGCGACTCTGGTGCCTGCGGGCTCGCTTGGCGGAGGCACTACTCGAATCGAACACTCAGGCGGTGAAGTTGCTGCAACAGGAATACAGTCTCGATGAAGCCCCAGCTACATCGCTGATGAACTGGCTGGAGCGACAGATGTCGGTGAGTGAGATTCCCGATCAGGGGTTGCTCATCGAAGCGACTGCTTCGCCTGATGGCGAGCATGTCTTCTACGCACTGCATCTGCCTTTACCCGCTGCAGCATCGGAAGGGTTAGCCCGTGTGCTGAGTTGGCGGCTACGTCCTGGCGGTACCCAATTTCCCATCGAACCGGGGCCGCTGGGTTTCCTCATCACGTTGCCTGCTGAGATGGAACTCGACCCGGAACGCTGGCGTACCCTATTGTCACCAGATGACTTCGGAATTGATCTGCTTCGCGTGATCTCGACCGGGCCGGTGCTTGGCCGCAAGTTCATGGAGGCAGCTCATACTGGCATGATGCTGCTACGAACACCGTTGCGTGGCAAAGTACGCAAAGTGGGTGGTACCCAGTGGGCTGGGGATAAACTCCTCAACTGGCTACGCTTCGCTGCACGCGATTTCCCACTATTGCAACAAGCCCAGCGCGAAGCGGCGGACGACTACTACCAGGCTGCAGCCACCGAAGCCTACCTCACCCGGTTGCAAGCCGGCGAGATTCGGCTACGATGGATAGCAGAACCTTCGCCCCTGTCCGCTGAGTGGCTACCTGCCTCCAGCACGGCCCCCGAAACCACCTTGACCAGTCTGGATGAACTGCTCCTCTCTCTCAGCACCGTACAGCAGGAGGCTGAACATGTGGCACCAGCACGAATGGCGACTGACCGCTGAGCGAGTCGCCCTCCATCTCCCTACTAACACCGCTGTCCTCGCAGACATGCACCTCGGCTACGTCGCGGCTCGGCGAGGCGATGGCGAAGCGATCCCCCACTTTGGCGAAATCGAACGGCTCGACTACCTGCTGCAAATGCTCATTCATCAGGGGGTGAAGCAGGTGGTGGTGGCAGGCGACATCGTCGAATCGGCTCATCATGGCCGACCCATGGTCGAAGAATGGGCCAGGCAATTGCTGGAAGAGGGCATCCAACTCCACCTCGTCCCCGGCAACCACGATCGGGGTCTACTGGAGATACGGGATGTCAAAATGCACCCAGAAGGCTATTCACTGGGCAATTGGCTGATCGTACATGATGCTGACGTGAACGATGCCCGCAACCTGATCCACGGCCACCTGCATCCTTGTCTGCGAACGCTGGCAGCGGTCGGTGAATCAGCTTGTTATTTGACATTGACCAATCGGATGCTGTTGCCTGCGTGGTGCGATCATGCTTCCGGGGTGAATGTGCTTGGTATGCAGGATTGGCAAGAGGCTGACTGTCATGCGATAGCAGGTGACCAGGTGGTGTCACTGGGAAGTGTCACCACTCTGGCGAAGAAGCTGCGTCGCAGACCCCGTCCGTTTCGAATCGGATTCGGGCTGGCGACGAGTTAGAACCTCCAGCGAAGTTCAAAGCGAAGGTTATCTTCAAACCAGCTTTTGGAGGTGATGTTGAAGGCGTAGCCAAGGTACCAGTCGCAGTTGCCCATCACAGTTCCTCGTGTACCCAGTGCCAGTTCAATGATAGTGCCTTGTGCGTTTTCAGTTGATTGGAACGTGGGAACGGAATCGATGAACTGTGATTCAAAGCCTCGCAGGATTGTCCAGCCAGTAGCTTCCAGTACCGGGCGGAGCGACCAGGTATCACCTTGCACTAGATCGTAGCTGAGGCCAGCACCGTAGCGAAGGATGTAGCCAGCGTGGTTGGTGCCATCGATGGGAATCCAGTTGCGAAATTCCGATTCGAGCGTGAGCTTGTCGGTCAGTTTCTGCCAGAGCAGGAAGCTAGGTTCGATGACCGAATGCCCCGTTCCCAAACCTGCATCTGAAGAGCCAGTTGGTACGATCAACCGCAACTGAAAGGTCTGAACCTGTTCTGGCATCATGAAGTAGGCGATCTTGACACCAAAGTTGAGATCACTTCCACCGACAGCAATCGGGTTTTCTGTTGGCTTGACATAACGAATAGGGAACTCAAGAAATGCACTGACTCGCTGGTTGAATGCCCATTCCACGTAGGGAATCCAATCCATCAAATCGATGTTGCTTTCAGGAACTGAAAAGCCTCGCCCGCTGATGTCAGTGCCATCGAAGTATTGCTTGTTACGACCGGTGTAGTATTCCGCACGATCAGGTGTGCTGTTGTTCACACGATAATCGTAACGAAAGCGAATCTGGGTGCCTGGGATGGCAGTATCAATAAAGCCGACGTTGGATTGAGCAAGGGTTGGCATGGATGTGTTGCAGACATTCCCACCAATGATGTCCGTCGAAGGCGTCCATGCTTCTGGCCAGCTCATCGCAGGCAACGACCAATCGTGAGGATGCGCTTCCCGTACAGGTACTTTTACCACTCGTGACGGTTTCTCTTCCCTCAGAAATGCGGGTTCGGGCAGAACAGCTGGTACTGGTGAAGACGATGTCGACACAGCCTTTTGCTTGTCAACTTGCAAAACGTTGAGAGGTTCTTCCTGTCGAACAGACGGGGCTTTTTTGTCACTGACTTTTTCAGCCAGCTTGTTAGCTTCGTGAGACGAGATGTGCAGTGGTTCTTCGGTAGTGTCCCGTTTTACTTTAATGATCTTGAAGTTGTCAGGCAGATCCTGTTTCGGTTTCAGTTCTTCTCGGGTACGCGGCATCGCCTTGATGACTTCTACCATCAGCTCCACTTCGTCCATCGGTTCCCTGGCAACCACCTGTACGACTGGTGGCAGTACGCTACCTTCGCGCTCGGCCTTGGTTTGTTGTGCCCACAGGCTTGTTCCTGGCAATACCAGCAACGAAAGCGTTCCGAACAGTGGCCAGCGTGACGACATGGTGTTCCCCTCATGTGCAGATGCCTGGCGACTGTAACCCCCGTCGCGCAGCATCGCCCTCAAAGCTTGCGCCTCAAGAGTCTTGCCTTTGGTATCGTCTACGGAACTGACAAACATGGAGCTATTGGTACAAAGCACAAGGCTTCTTCACTTCCCCGAGTCGGCATCGTCGTTAAGATTGGCAGGGTTTACCTGGTTTATCAGTGACTTGCTGGAAAATGAGTATTTTAATTGAAGAAATCGTTCTCAGATGCAATCTCAGTTGACGAACGAGAAAAGACGGCAATTAGTTTCCTTGGATACTTTCGAGCAGTTCACGTCGGGCTACTAGACGCTGGCCACGCTGTTCATCTATATCCAGGGCTGCGAGCAGGTTCTTTCTCAGCGTTGCACGGATGTTCTCAAGCGAGGTTGGTGCGGTGCTTTCCAGAGGAATTGATCCTCCAGCCCTGCGGTCATGGCCACCCGCTTTTCCCAAGCCAGCTACCACTTCCTGCAGAATCTCGCCGGCACGACCCTTGGCATGCACCGTTCGCATCGACATGATCAAGTTGTTCTCGTAGACGCCGCTGACGAATGCCCAGGCTACTTCATCGAAGCGAATGAGAAAATCAGCAATCTCCGCAGCAGATTCAGGTTGAGACAGATCACCCGCCCATGCCATGATCAAGTGATCGTAGATGAAAGAGTTCTGCAGCGCTTGAATCAGTGTTTCAAAGTACGAAATAGGTAAACGAGCAGATTTTATCTCGGCGAGCAGGTCCTTGCAGGCATACTGGTAGAGATAAAGCAAGGCGCCATCATCCTGAGGAGTTGCTTCTCTGGGGTAACCAGTCATCTCTGATTCGATGCCATAGAAGAGTGCGGTGGCAATTTCTTCTGGCGGATCGAGTTTCTGTTCCATCAGGTATTTGGTAACCAGAGTGCAGGTCGCTCCCAGGCCAGCACGCACATCGACGAAGGGAACGCCCTTGGTAGTGCCACTGAATTCATGATGATCGATGATAGCGGTGACTTCAACTTCTTCCGGAATAGTATGTCTTCCGGTGCCAGGCTGGCTGTCAACCATTACTACAGCATAGTTCTCTTTCCACTCAACTTCTTCGATAGGCTTGAGGTCAATATTCAAGCAACGTACCATCGCTTGGTTTTCAGCACGGCCGATAAATCCATCGCGTGTAATGATACTGTTCTTCTTCAGTTTCTTCTTGAATAGATACGACAGTCCGAGCATGCTTCCGAGACTGTCAGGATCGGGATGTACATGCGAAACCAGGATGATACCTTTATAGTCCTGTAGATGCTCCAGCATCTTATGGGACGTACCAGTCCCGCCAGGTTCTGTATCACCATTGCGTACGGTTGTTTGCTTGCCAGCGGCAGAGTTCGCCGCCATAAACTTATCCTTTCCCTGATGGCGCGACGGGGAATGTCGCAGGTAGCCAAGCAGGAGTCGCTGACGAACAGGGGACTATGATCTAGCAATCGCCAAAACACGACGCCACTGTGCAGCGGTAACCGGCATGATAGACAAACGAGGCAGCCTTGCCAATTCCCATTCTTTTAGGTCCTCATCAGTCTTCACCACAGTAAGCGGAACAGGGCTTGACAGAGCACGAACTGGTTTGACCACGACGCTGACATCCTCTCCATCGACTGCATTGGCTGCTGCCTGCATGATGCCTACGATGGCCTTTTCTTTGCCTGTGTGATAGAAGAAAATCTCGTCCCCCTTCTTCACCTGTCGGAGGTATTTCAGTGCGAGGGCATTGGCGATTCCATTCCACGTGGTTTTTCCATCAGAGAGGAGCTTTTGGAATGAATAAGTTGTGGGTTCTTCCTTAAAGAGCCAGCGTGCCATGAAATTTTCTCCTGAGGACTGTTAACAAATGGCAACCGAGAAAATGCGGGTGTTACGGCCTGGAACACCATTACGATACAAATTGGTAACTTGCACGGAAGGTTAGTTCTCTGGGTGGCGTTCTCGGGGAAAAAGTCCTAGCCTGGGATCTTCATATGAAGAAGAAACCGAGAAGCAGGCAATAGATGTGTTGCAGTAGCTTCGGTTGCATATACATAATCTGTCTGGTCTGCACTGAGACGTCGCACGAGCCGCATACCTATGAGCCGATTGGCAGGCATTGATATCGGTAGCAATTCCATTCGCCTTATAATTACGGAGGTGAACGAGGATCGAAACAACTATCGTGTGCTCGACGATCACAAGGAAACAACACGTCTGGCACACGGACTGACGCAGAATAACAAGCTTTCTGCCGAGGCAATAGCACATTCACTTAATGCCCTCCGACGTATGAAGGCCCTGATCGACGGCCACAAAGTAGATCATGTCGAGGTGATCGCCACCAGTGCTGTCAGGGAAGCCAGCAACGGACAGGAGTTCATTCAACTGGTCAAAGCTCACCTTGGGCTGACCATCGAAGTAATCACCTCGGAGGAAGAAGGGCGTTTGTCATTTCTTTCAGCTCATCGTCGGTTTGATCTATCCGATCAGCAGGTACTCCTGCTTGATCTTGGAGGCGGAAGTGGCGAACTGGTATTTGCTGCAAATGGCATTGTTGAAGATATTCACTCGATGCCTATTGGCGCAGTCAGGATGACTGAAGCATGTATCAAGCACGATCCGCCTCGCAAATCTGATATCAAAGCTGTGCGTAATCGACTTAAGAAACTGCTTACCGAAACGATGCCGGTGGCTGCCTTTCACCCTCATCTGATGATTGGTGCAGGAGGCACCTTTACCGCCCTTGCTAACATCTCCATGCGTATGCGCGGTTTGGAACGACGAGACGTGGGTGGTTATGAAATGACCCGCAG
>CAYPJB010000059.1:0-15305 GCA_964410845.1 uncultured Bacteroidales bacterium
ACCATGAGATTGGGGAAGTTCTTTTGCTCTGTTGCCACTACAGGCAGACTTGCAGCGGGAGTAATAGCTTAGCCTTGCTTGGAAGAACCAATGGTTGTGTTTGTTTCAATGGCTTGCTGTGCATCGTTGGGTGCCACCGTTTCGGAACTCCGTAACGGTGCTGAGACATGCAGCGACACGCAGGCTCAGCACTGTCACGGAGTACCGAGAAAGTGGCACCCGTTACGCAATTGGGGAAATAATGTTCCAGCCCAATCATCTACTCCTCAGTAAATCATTCTCACGTTTGAACACGGAAAAACAGGGCTATTCCGAGTAGTGGGAAGTTATGAGAGCGCGTGAGCGGATCGTAACGTCCACTTTGCATTGGAATCTCAGCGAATTGATCATTGTCCTCTTTCGTCCACTTGCAATTGGCATCGAACCTGCTAATTTCACCATGCTAGTTCTGAGAAAGCCGTTAGCTCATCGGAAAAGGTGATATCTATGGCGGAACCTTCTGCTGCCCCGGTGGCGGAGAAGCCGTTGTTCTTCTTCCCCAAGTGGTTCAATCAAGCCTGGTGGATTATTCTTCCAGTTGCCTTGGCGGGCCCACCTGTCTTCCTTGCCATTGCCTGGTTTGGATTCAACCATCAATCCACACACCGAGGCTATGCTCCGAAGCAGCCCATTAATTACAGCCACACCATACATGCTGGCCAGCTCGGCATTGATTGCCGGTATTGCCATACCGATGTAGAGAAGTCGGGCCAGGCGAACATTCCACCGACCGAAACCTGTATGGCCTGCCATTCGATGGTAGCAACGGGCAAGGGAAGCCTGGAACTGCTCCGCGAAAGCTGGAACACCAAAAAGCCCGTCGAATGGGTGAAAGTGCATAAGCTGCCTGACTTCGTCTACTTCAATCACTCCGCGCACGTCAATCGTGGCGTGGGTTGCGTCTCCTGTCATGGCCGGGTAGACCAGATGGATGTGGTCGTTCACGAGAAGCCTCTCAGCATGGCCTGGTGCCTCGATTGCCATCGCAATCCTGAACAACACCTCCGCCCCGTGGACCAGATTACCAACATGGCTTGGAAGCCCAGCGATGCCGGCAACGAGACCGCTTTATCGCTCGGCAAGACGCTTCGCAAGCAGTACAACCTGAACCCCTCGACGGATTGCTCTACATGTCATCGATAACGCAACAGGGCACAGGCCCTGCTCAAGCGACGACTCCGACATCTCCGGACGTAGGGTACTGGCGTTCGCTCGCTGAACTGCACGGCACTACCAACCCGAATGTCGCAGCTGAGTTTCTTCCTGAACAGATGGAACCGATGGACGCCACTTCGCGTCGTCGCTTCCTGCAGATCATGGGTGCCTCGGCTGCCATGGCTGGTGCAGTCGGCTGTACTCGTCAGCACCGCTACGTGGTTCCAGCCGTCAAGGGTGTGGAAGGTCGTACCATCGGCCAAACCCAACCCTATGCCACGGCTTTTGAAGTAGCAGGCGTGGCTATCGGTCTGCTTGCCCAATGCTACGAAGGCCGTCCTATTCGCCTGGACGGGAATCCCAATCACCCGAGCAATAAAGGCAGCGTCAATGCCTGGGCCACTGCCAGCATTCTCGGCCTCTACGATCCTGATCGCAGCAAGACCATCCGCTACCGGGCAAACAGCAAGACAGCTGTTGTCGAAAAGAAGTGGGATGATGTGAAGTCCGCCCTCAAGGCACTGCAAACCGACGCCAACGGCAAGCAGGGTGAAGGGCTTCGCATACTCTCGGAAGCTACTTCGTCCGTCACCATGCAAGGCCTGAAAACCAGGCTGCTGGCTGCGTATCCCAAGGCGCAATGGATCGAGTTTGAACCAGTCAGCCGGGACAATGAACGGCTCGGCACCAAGCTCATCTTCAACAATCACCTGCGTGCTCACTACGACCTGAGCAAAGCGGAAGTTATTGTCGACCTGGATGCTGACCTGCTGGGCAGCCACCCTGCTGCTCTCCAGTATACCCGCGAGTTCTCTTCGAACCGCAGCCCCGAAGCGACGCTTACCCAGAAGGCGATGTACAACCGCCTGTACAGTGTCGAAAGCACTGTCAGCACGACGGGTGCAACGGCTGACCATCGCCTGGCCTGGCGATCCAGCCAGATGATGAAGTTGGTCGCAGCCCTGGCAGGCCAGGTAACAGCCCTGCTCAAGAACCAGAAGGCTCCTGAGAATCCACTCAGCAACCCCAAGGCTGACAAGTTCGTTGCTGCAGTCGCCAAAGATCTGGTCGCCAGCAAGGGCAAGTGCGCTCTGGCAGTTGGCTTCCGTCATGCCCCTGAAGTGCACGCTGCGGTACATCAGTTGAACGCTGAGCTGGGCAACATCGGTAGCACGGTTCGCTATTTTGCTGCTCCCGAAGGCAATGGTCCTTCCAGCGTTGTCGCCCTGGCTCAGTTGGCCAGCGATATGGAAGCAGGCAAGGTCAACACGCTCTTCATCCTCGGCAGCAATCCTGTGTATGCTGCTCCGAAGGATCTCAAGTTCGCTGAAGCCCTTGCCAAGGTTGCCACCACCGTTCACATCGGCCTGTATTACGATGAGACGGCTGAACTGTGCACCTGGCATCTGCCACAATCGCACTATCTCGAAGCCTGGAGCGATGCCCGTGCCTGGGATGGTACGCTCAGCATCGTGCAGCCAGTCATCGAACCGCTCTACAAGACGCGATCGCAATCGGAATACCTGTCGCAATTCCTGGGCGCTGCTGCCAAGAGCTACGACCTTGTCACTGCAGCCTTCAAGTCAGCAGGTGGCACTGATGCCACTTGGAAGAAAGCCCTGCAGGACGGTGTCGTTCCTGACTCCGCCTGGAAGCCGGTTGCAGCTGCACCTGCGACTTCGACCGCTCAAGCGAATGCAGTTCTGCTTACGACCATGCTGATGGATAAGGTTGCTGCCGAAGGCGGTACTGCAGCAGGCGGAATCGAAGCAGTGTTCGTCCCGGACACCAAGGTATTCGATGGCCGGTTCACTAACAATGCCTGGCTGCAGGAACTGCCTGACTTCATCACCAAGGTAACGTGGGATAATGCCATCCTGCTCGCCTACGACACTGCCAAGCGGCTTGGTGTCAAACATCAGCAGATGGTCAATGCCACGCTCAACGGGCAAACCGTAAAGGCTGCTGTCTACATTCAGCCTGGCCATGCCCATGATTCAGCTACGATGCTGCTGGGCTATGGCCGCAAGGCTGCCGGTGTGGTCGGCGGTTCTGCTGTCGGCCGTGTCAGCACCGTTGGCTTTGATTTCACCCCGCTTCGTAAAAGCACAGCCGGTGATGTGGTGGTCGGCATCATGCTGGCACCTCTCAATGAGTGGCATACGTTTGCCTGTACACAAGAGCATTCACAGATCGATACCACCGGTCTTCGCGAACGCGACATGCGGGATGACATCCTCATCCGCAGCGATACGCTGGCTCACTTCAAAAAAGAACCGGATGCCATCAAGCACAAAGTGCATGAGCTTCCGCAGATCAAGCTCTTTGAAAACCCGCTGGATGACCCCAAGATCAAGGGCGATTACAAGTGGGGCATGTCGATTGATCTCAGCAAGTGTACTGGCTGCAATGCCTGTGTGATCGCCTGCCAGTCCGAAAATAACATTCCTGTGGTCGGCAAGCAGGAAGTGATCAACCAGCGTGAAATGCACTGGCTCCGCATCGATCGCTACTTCCACGGTGATTCCGAAAGTCTCGATGATGTCACGGTCGTGCATCAGCCGATGATGTGCGTTCATTGCGAAAACGCTCCCTGTGAACAGGTCTGCCCGGTGGCTGCCACCGTCCACAGTGCCGATGGCACCAACGACATGGTGTACAACCGCTGTATCGGCACGCGTTACTGTGCCAACAACTGCCCGTTCAAGGTGCGTCGCTTTAACTTCCTCAACTGGCACAAGCAGTTGGATGACGAGAAGAACAACGTCATTCGGCTCGGCTTCAATCCCGATGTCACGGTTCGCAGCCGTGGTGTGATGGAAAAGTGCACCTACTGCATCCAGCGTATCCGTGCTGCCAAGACACGGGTGAAGAACGCTGATCCGTTCGGCAAGATCAAAGATGGTGATGTGGTGACAGCTTGCCAGCAAGCATGCCCCGCTTCTGCCATCACTTTTGGTGATTTGAACAACCAGGCTAGCCTGGTCGCTCAACTGCACAATAGCCAGCGAGGCTACAAGATGCTGGAAGACCTGAACATTCGGCCCCGCACGGCCTACCTCGCCCGGATTCGCAATGCGAACCCGGAGCTGGAGCCTAGCAAGAAGGAGGCAGGCCATGGCCAACACGGTTAATCACGCTCACGCCAATGGAGTGGCCCCACCGCTCACGCTGGCAGGCGTAACCGAAGCAGTCTGCCGCATCGTCGAAGCGCCTACCCCCAAGAACTGGTGGCCTGCCTTCGGTGCTGCCAGCACCGGGCTGCTGATCCTGCTCGCCATGGTGGGTTACCTCGTCCTGACTGGCGTCGGCGTCTGGGGTCTCAATAACCGCATCGGCTGGTGCTGGGACATCACCAACTTCGTCTTCTGGGTCGGTATCGGCCACGCTGGTACGCTCATCTCGGCGATCTTGTTCCTCTTCCGCCAGAACTGGCGCACGAGCATCAACCGTGCTGCGGAAGCAATGACGATCTTCGCAGTCATCTGTGCCCTGCTCTTCCCTACGATTCACGTGGGTCGTGTCTGGGTGATCTATTGGGCTTTGCCTTATCCGAATGCCATGGCGATGTGGCCGAACTTCCGCAGCCCGCTGCTGTGGGACGTGTTTGCGGTCAGCACCTACTTCACGATCTCGCTGCTCTTCTGGTTCATGGGCCTCATCCCCGATCTCGCCACTATCCGTGATCGTGCCACTACCCCGATCCGCCGGTTTGTGTATGGTCTGCTGTCACTCGGCTGGCGTGGCTCTGCACGTAACTGGCATACCTACGAACGCACTTACCTGCTCCTGGCAGCTCTCAGCACACCGCTGGTTCTCTCGGTACACTCAGTGGTGTCCTTCGACTTCGCCGTCTCCATTCTACCCGGTTGGCATACGACGATCTTCCCACCGTACTTCGTCGCTGGTGCTATCTTCTCCGGCTTCGCGATGGTGAATACGCTGCTCATCCCCTGTCGGGCGATGTTCGGCCTGAAACACATCATCACGATGGACCACATCGACAACATGAACAAGATCATCCTTGCCACGGGCATGATGGTCGGTTACGCGTATGGCATCGAATTCTTCATGGCCTGGTATTCAGGCAACACCACAGAAGCGTTCATCTTCTTCAATCGTGCTTTCGGCCCGTACTGGTGGGCCTACTGGGCGATGGTGAGTTGCAACGTCATCGTGCCACAGATCTTCTGGTCAGCCAAACTGCGTCGCCATATCCCCACGATCATGGTAGCCAGCATTCTGGTGAACGTGGGCATGTGGTTTGAACGCTTTGTGATCATCTGCACCAGCTTGCATCGCACACAACTGCCTTCCGCCTGGGGTATGTTCTAC
Source organism: uncultured Bacteroidales bacterium (assembly GCA_964410845.1). Classification (GTDB taxonomy): domain Bacteria; phylum Planctomycetota; class Planctomycetia; order Gemmatales; family HRBIN36; genus JAEUIE01. Next base: position 5,530 of record CAYPJB010000059.1, read on the forward strand.
CCGACAATCGTGGACATTCTCACCTTCGTGGGCAGTTTCGGCTTGTTCTTTACATTGTTCCTTCTGTTCATCCGCTTCGTCCCGATGGTCGCTGCTTCCGAAGTGAAAGCGGTTTCAGTGCATCATTATGACGAAGATCACGGGCATGGTCACGCTGCCCCTGCGGCTCCGGTCGCAGTGGGCATGGCGAGCCCTTCCAAGGAGTAACCATGTCACACGATCATCACACGCCAGTTGAAGAACCTCGTCCCCCTGTGCTGCACAGCCTGGTGGCAGAGTTCACCGATCCACATGTCCTGGTCGAAGCTGCCCGCCAGGTACAGGAAGCCGGGTACACCAAGTACGAATGCTACTCGCCTCACGCCGTGCATGGCATTGACCAGGCGATGAAGACTCCTTACTCACCCATTCCCTGGCTCGTACTGGGTGGTGGGCTGACGGGAATGGTTGCTGCCATCGCCATGCAATGCTGGATGAATGGCATCGACTACGCCTACCTCATCAGCGGTAAGCCTTTCTTCAGCATTCCCGCCCAGATGCCCGTTGCCTTCGAACTGACGATTCTGCTCGCAGGCATTACGGCGTTCGTCGGCATGCTCCTGCTCAACAAGCTCTTTGTCTTCTACAGCCCGCTTGATGGCACAAAGACCATGCGACGGGTCACGAATGACAAATATGCCCTGGTCATCGACGCTAACGACCCCAACTTCCGTCTGCAGGCCACCAGTGAACTGCTGAGCAACGCCGGCGCCAGGCACCTGGAAGCCTGCCACGAAGTGTATCAGACCGAGAAACCACCGACGCTCTTCTGGCGGATCATTGTTCTGCTGACGGTGGCTGGCTTGATTCCCATGGCCTGGGTTTTCCGTTCCAGCTTTGTCACAAGCGATGCACCGCCGATTCGCATCGATCATGGCATGGCGTACCAGCAGAAGGTGAAAGCACAATCTCCTTCTCCAGACAAGACGCTTCCCAGCATCGACAGCAGCGAGCCTTACATTGATGGCACGGTGAAGTTCGGATCGACCGAAGACGAGCATTTTGACAAAGGCAAGGTCAACGGTCAGTTTGTCAATGGCTTCCCAGCCCGGCTCAAAGACAAGCTCGATGACAAGATGATGGCACGCGGCCAGCGTCAATTCACCATCTACTGCTCGGTCTGCCACGGTGCAGCCGGCTATGGTGATGGCATGGTTCACCGTGTCGCCACCGAACGTGCAGCAGGCGGCGACATGTCTCTCTGGGTTCCTCCCAAGAGCTTCCATGATCCACTGATTGCCAGCAAGCCTGATGGCGAACTCTTCGACACCATCACCTATGGCAAGAACAAAATGATGGGCTATGGCTATCGCATTACGCCCGAAGATCGCTGGGCCATTGTGCTCTATGTACGAGCACTGCAAAAGAGTCAGGCTGGCAAAGTAGCTGCCCAGCCAGGCACCGCCCCCGCGACTGCCACCGCAGACAGCTCTACTTCGACGACCGCCAAGCGCTAAGAGGGAGACCGGCTATGGCTCACCATGAGCCGATTAACATCGCCAATGAAAATCGCCGACTGGGAGACCTGGGAAGCGCCTTATCCAGCGTTTCGTTCCTCGTCGGTATCGTGGCCCTGGTGGCTGCTGTTGTGCTGGGCTATCTCTCCGGTCCCTATGGCGATAGTACCGCTAATGGTGGCATCGGAACTGGCCTGGTTCGCCTGCAGCATGCCTACCTGCTTGGCTTCATGTTCTTTCTGACCATCACGCTCGGTGGACTGTTCTTCACCATGGCACTGTACATTACCGGTGCCAAATGGGGTATTGCCATCCGTCGGGTGCCTGAACTGGTTGCACGCAACGCTCCCATCATGGCCGTGCTCGTGCTCCCTATTCTTATCCCACTGATCTCCGGTAGTCATGCACTCTACGAATGGGCTGATCCACAGGCTGTTGCCAAGGAACACCTGTTGCAGCACAAGAAGCCCTGGCTGAACGTTACGTTCTTTACCATCCGCATGGTGATTTACTTCACAATCTGGAGCCTGCTCGGCATCGTCTACTACTATCGCTCTGTCAAATGCGACACCACGGGCGATGAAACCCAGTACAAGAAAGCCAAGTGGCTGTCTCCGATCGGCATCATTCTTTTCGCCCTGGCAACCACTTTCGCCTCGTTCGATTTGCTGATGTCACTTACACCCAATTGGTACAGCACCATCTTTGGTGTCTATATCTTCGCTGGTTGCAATGTCAGTATTTTTGCCTTCACCATCCTGGCGTACCGCTACGTGCAGCATCACGGGGTGCTGACCAAGGCTGTTACAACCGAGCATTATCATGATCTCGGCAAGCTATTGTTCGCGTTCGTTTTCTTCTGGGGTTACATCGCCTTCAGCCAGTTCATGCTGATCTGGTATGCGAACATCCCTGAAGAAACGGCGTTCTACAAACCCCGTCAGTTCGGGTTTGGCTGGACTTCACTTTCCGTGATCCTCCTCTGTGTTCACCTGCTGATCCCCTTCCCGGGACTGCTCTCCCGATGGATCAAACGCAGCAAGTCCGCACTGATCTTCTGGGCATGCTGGATGCTAGTTGCCCACTGGATTGATTTGTACTACATCATTTTCCCGACCTGGGCTGGCCGCGTGAGCGGGAATCTGCTGGAACCCATTGATCCACAACTGCCACTGCTGGAAATTCTCTGCACCATTGGTGTGGGAGGCATCTGGCTTGGCGCTCTGGCTAAACGAGCCTCGACGGTTTCGTTGATACCTGAGAAGGATCCACATTTACCTGCATCGCTGGCCTTCCAGAACTTTTAAGCCAGCTTCCTTCCTCCTGTAATTGGGGAAGTGCCAGACAAGCTCAAAGGGATCGACACATGGCTGCAGAAGCAGATAATCCAAAAACCGGAACGATTGCCTGGGTGACAGCACTCTCGCTCATCCTGATTTTCGTTGTCTTCGTGGTGCTCCAGGGTCTTTTCCAGATCTGGGAACAACGGCACGCGAATCGTGTGGGCACCGGGAATCTGGAATCACCCATTGCTGCGTACAAGAAGGAACAGGACCTGAAGCTCGGCAGCCTGGATGCTGCCAAGAAAGCAACCCTGGAAGACGCTAAGGCAGGCAAAGTGCTGGCTGCTCCACCACCGCCTGCCGCTCCAGCAAAGACTCCAACCAAGTAAATCATCGTAACCATGCAAGCGACGAAACGAGCATCCCTGATACATCTGATCATCGCACTGATCGTGCTGGTGCCGCTCGGTTTGTCCCCACTCTTTTTCCTTGAACCACAGGTCAATCGCGATCCCCTTCTGAAGGCTGAGGAACTGCTCGACATCCTGGCGCAGTTTCCCCCAGAAGCGAAGAAGCAGATTCTCAAGCATATCAATGTCCGCGACGACCGTCTGGGACTGCTTCCCTACGAACGCCTTGAAGACATGATCACTCTGCTGAAAGAAGAACCGAAAAAGCTGGCAGCTCTTCCAGAAGACAAACGGGCAGAGAAACTGGAACGCACCCTCGAGCAACTTGATCGTCGCGAGCCGATTCCCATTCAACTGCAAGGCGTAGGCATCGTTGAAAAACCCGGTGTCAGGCTGCCGCTTGACCTTGTCTTTCGAGATGAAAACGGCAAGAAGCAGCCTCTCGGCTCCTTCTTCCAGACCGGCAAGCCGATCATCCTGACTCTGAACTACTCTGATTGTCCTCAACTCTGTCATGTGCAGTTGAACAACTTTGTCGAGGTGATGGAGACCAACAAGATTCTGCCTGGCAAAGACTTTGAGATCGTCACCGTGAGCATCAATCCGAACGAAGGGCCGACCAAGGCCCGCAATGCCAAAAAAAACTACCTGCGTGAGCTGAACGTCAGCGATAACAGCTGGCACTTTCTTACGACTGACGATGATGCATCGATCAAGAAACTCGCAGCCACCGTGGGATTCAACTACAAGTTTGATCCCGTCAAGAAAGACTATGCTCACTCGTCCACGCTCATCTTCTGCTCGCCTGATGGTGTAGTCTCACAGTACTACCAGGGCATTGTCTACGAGCCGAAGGAATTGACGAAGAAGATCGAAGAAGCCCGGCAGGGACTGCAGATAGCCTCCGGGACAGAAGAGAATCTGCTCAACTGCAAAATCGTTGATGACAGCAAACCGTTCGCAGCCCTGTCGATGCGGGTAATGAAGGTGGTTGCCAGCATACTGGCAGTCGGCCTCATTCTCACGCTGACCATCCTCTGGATGCTCCCCAACAGACACCCTGCGGTACTGCCTCCGCTGGAAGGAGTGACCCGTTCATGAACTTAGCCCTGTTTGCCACTGATTTGAAAGAGAAGACTTATTGGCTTCCACAACAGCTTTCCCAGGCTGCTGCAGAAACCGATGTGCACTTCATGTTCATCTACTGGCTGAATGTCTTCTTCTTTGTCGGCATCTCCGGCCTGCTTGCCTTCTTCTGCATCAAGTACCGTCGCAAGACACCTGACCAGAAGCCCCTGCCTTCACCTTCGCACAACACCACGATTGAAATCATCTGGTCGGTTGGGCCGACTCTGGTCTGTATCGGACTCTTTTACGTTGGCTTCATTGTCTATCAAGACCTGATGGACCCACCTAAAGAGACCTTCAAGGTCAACGTGGTTGGACAAAAGTGGTTCTGGAACTTCAAGTATCCACGTACCGGCATGGAAAGCCCCAACGAACTGCATGTACCAGCCAATACGCCAATCGAGCTGCTCATGACCTCCGAAGATGTCATCCACAGCCTCTACATTCCAGCACTTCGCACCAAGAAGGACTGCGTGCCCGGCCGGTACTCCAAGATGTGGTTCAATGCAGCCACTCCTGGCACCTACAACATCTACTGTGCCGAGTACTGCGGCACCAGCCATTCGGAAATGTTCGCCAAGCTGGTCGTCCATCCCAATATGGAAGACTTCAACAAGTGGCAGAAGTCGCTCGAAGAAGAGCTCGAGAAAATGCCGCCTGTCAAGCTGGGTGAATATGTCTGGAAAAGCAAGGGCTGCCGAGGCTGCCACAGTATTGATGGCACCAAGGGCACTGGCCCCAGCTTCCAGGGACTATGGGGTAAAACCAAGGAAGAACACATCACCTACAAGCCCAGCACTGGCGTCAAGGGTCCTTCCAGTGTCGACGAAAACTACATTCGTATGTCGATCAACGAACCGAATGATGAAGTAGTCGATGGCTTTGGAACGGTGACAGCCATGCCTAGCTACAAGGGCCGTTTGACTGACAAGCAGATCAACGGAGTGATCGAATACCTGAAGTCGATTGGCAAGAATGCCACACCCGTGAAACAATAAACGCACCACCACGAATCATCGGCGCTTGCCGCCATAGCAGGATAGGAGTTCCCCATGTCGCATACTACCAACGGCTACTCGCCAGGCGACAATTATCTGAATCGCACTAAAGGCATCCTGAGCTGGATCGTCACGCTCGATCACAAACGCATCGGCATGATGTACCTGGCGTCGGTGCTCTTCTTCTTCCTGATCGGTGGCACCTTCGCCATCCTGCTGCGCACCGAACTGCTCACGCCCAAGCAAAGTGTGCAGATGCCTCAGCAGTATGATGCCAAGGGTAACCCTGCTACTTTCCCCGAGAAGTTCCTCTTCGAAAAGGACACTTACAACAAGCTGTTCACCCTGCACGGGGCGATCATGGTCTTTCTCGTGATCATCCCCAGTATTCCAGCATCGCTTGGCAACTTCGTGCTGCCCATCATGCTGGGTGCGAAAGACGTGGCCTTCCCCAGGTTGAATCTGTGGAGTTATTACCTGTATGTGATTGGAACACTCTGCTTCCTGATAACGTTGGCAACGTCGGGGCTTGATACCGGATGGACGTTCTATACGCCCTACAGTTCCAGTTCAGGCATCGGTAGTAACACCAACGTGATCATGGCGACCATGGGCGCGTTCATCCTGGGTTTCAGCTCTATCTTCACTGGCATCAATTTCCTCGTCACCATTCATGCTCTGCGTCCCGCAGGTATGACATGGTTCCGTATGCCGCTGTTGCTCTGGGCACTCTATGCTACTTCGATCATTCAGGTGCTCGCTACCCCCGTGCTTGGCATCACATTGCTCATGCTCCTGGTGGAACGGGCATTTGCCATCGGTATCTTTGATCCGAAGCTCGGTGGCGATCCAGTGCTCTTCCAGCACTTCTTCTGGTTCTACAGCCACCCTGCTGTATACATCATGATTGTCCCTGGCATGGGTGTGGCCAGCGAACTGCTCACCACCTTCAGCCGCAAGACGATCTTCGGCTATCGCCAGATCGCTCTCTCCAGCGTGGGCCTGGCTCTTATCGGCTTCCTCGTCTGGGGGCACCACCTGTTCACCAGCACCCAGTCGAACCTGGCTAACATGATCTTCAGCTTCCTGACGTTCTTTGTTGCCATCCCGTCAGCCATTAAAGTCTTCAACTGGCTGGCGACACTCTACAAGGGTTCGATCAGCTTCCAGACACCGATGCTGTACGGTCTCTCGTTTATTGTGCTGTTCACCATTGGTGGTCTGACAGGCATCTTCCATGCGACGCTCTCGACGAGCATCCACCTGCATGATACGTACTTCGTAGTGGCACACTTCCACTACGTGATGATGGGTTCTGCCCTCATCGCCTTCATCGGTGGCATTTTCTACTGGTGGCCCAAGATGACCGGCAAGATGTACAACGACATGCTCGGACGCGTGGCAGCTGTCATCATCTTCATCGGGTTCAATGGCACGTTCTTCCCGCAATTCGTGATGGGTGCCAAGGGCATGCCCCGACGGTACTACAACTACTATGCGGAGTACCAGCCCTACCACCGTGCTTCGACTTTCAGCTCGTACTTCATGGCAGGTGGCTTCGTGCTGGCCGGCTTCGTGCTGCTGCAGTCTTTGGTGCGTGGAAAGAAGGCTCCTCCCAATCCCTGGGGTGGTGCTACCCTGGAATGGCAGACAACCTCGCCACCTCCGACGGAAAACTTCTACCACACACCCATCATTGACGATCAGCCCTATAACTACGAACGTCAAACGTACCTAGGGCCAGAGCTAGGCTGGAAGGACGAACACTTCGCCCATGAGTGGGAAGATATTATGGCACACCAGGGCAGTCCCAAGGCTGCAGCGGGAAACGCAACTGGTAATGGCTAGCGTGAGTTGATAGTAGGGAGTGGAGAGTTGAGTAATATCTCAATTCTCTGCTCACTAACTCTCAACCCTCAACTCGCAACTACAAGAGATGACCATGGCAGACACTCACGCAACTGATAACCACGGCGATCATTCGCATGATCACCCCAAGCACCTGGCACACCACTTCGATACGCTGGAACAACAGTTCGAAGCTGGCAAGCTGGGCGTGTGGGCGTTCATCGCACAAGAGATCCTCTTCTTCAGTGGACTCTTTGCCGCTTACGCCGTCTATCGTTACAACAACCCCGAAATCTTCAAGTACGCCCACGGCTTCCTTGACAAGAACATGGGTGCCATCAATACCTGCGTGCTGCTCTTCAGCAGCTTGACGATGGCGTGGGGCGTTCGCTGTGCCCAACTGGGCAACCGTCGCGGGCTGATCATCAATCTCTGGATTACCATCCTGTGCGGCTTCGGCTTCATGGGCATCAAGTATGTTGAGTACAGCCACAAGATTCATGAAGGCATCCTCTGGGGCAAGATGTATCAACCCAGCGAGGAAGCTATCAAGCATTTGAAAGAACACTCCAAGGACGGCAAGCAGCCAGTCGAGCCGCCTAATGTTCGCACATTCTTCGGCATCTACTTCTGCCTGACCGGTCTGCATGGTATCCACGTGCTGGTAGGTATTGGACTTCTCTTCTGGCTTCTGATGCGAGCCTATCGGGGTGACTTTGCTCCCGACAACTTTGCCGCGGTCGATTTCGTAGGCTTGTACTGGCACATTGTCGATTTGATCTGGATCTTCCTCTTCCCACTCCTTTACCTCATTCACTAACAAGCTGATTGCCAGTCGCATTCAGCCTTCAGCTTGGAGATGATACATGAGCAGCGTAACCGACCCGACACCCCTGCATTCCACGGAAGCACCGGCTGATCATTCGCATGGTCATGGCGAGCATGGCGCCTACCCCTGGATTCACATCACCCCGCTGCCCACACTGATCAAGGTCTGGGTGGCTCTGATGGTGCTGACCATTCTTACGGTAGCAGCCACCTGGGTCGATCTGGGATCTGCCAACATCTGGATTGCCATGGGCATTGCCTGCATTAAAGGCTCCCTGGTAGTGCTCTACTTCATGCACCTCAAGGAAAACAAACCGTTTATCGGTTATGTCTTCACTTTCTCTCTCGCCTTCGTGGCATTCTTCCTGGCAATGGTCATGCTGGACAGCAAAGAGTACCATCCCTCCGTTGACCAGCGTCGGCTGGATGATCCCGAGCAAACCGTGATCAAGCAGACGATCCAGGCGCCAACTCCAGCACCGACCAAGTAGCCGACCCACTTTCAGTTGTTTGTTCTGGCATGAAGGCAGCGGATAACTTCCGCTGCCTTCTTCGTTAGTATTCGTAGCAGATGAACAAGGAACAGTACCTGAATGCAAGCAGGGCACAACCACGTTGGTTGTGCTCTGCACTTGCAGCAAGAATTGGAACAGGGAGAGACTCTTATTACCTGCCCAAAGCCGAACCGGTCAGGAAACTGAGATCAGTGGCTGGCGGTGCGATGGCAGACGCGGTAGTGGTGGTTGAGACCGTTTCCACCGCAGCAACTGGTTGTTGAATCACTTCGACAACTCGTTCAGTCACTACCACTGGAGTCTGACAGGTGTAACAGACAGGTGAAGTGTAGCAGTAGTTATAGCATGGTGTGTAGCAGAGGTAGCAGCTCGGATAGTAGCACTGATTGAACCGGGGATAGCACCAGCAGTTGTTCCAGCCAAAACCTGTCCCGCAGTAGGTATGGTGGTTGGGGAAGCAGCCACCTTGCGTCCAGGGCGTGCCACAGAAGTAATTGCTATTCCCAGAAAAAGACTTTTGTCCTGTGAACTTGCTTGCCATGTGGTTCGAGTTACTGGGCATCGTGTTCTTGTACGAAGAACTATTTGTCTTGTTCGCGGTGTTCAGCGGCGCCTTATTGCTACTTTGGATGGTCGTGCTGGCGGTGTTCTGTGCCATCTTGTTCAGAGGTTCATTGGATGCTTTCTTGAAAGTGCTGTTTGAACCATTCGAGGATGATACCGTACGACCAGCATTCCCCTGGCTCATCTTCATGCCAGTACCCGAAGAGCTGTAGCTGGAACCACCAGTGCTCTTACCCGAGGAACCCCCTTTTGAACCACCACCCTTTTGAGCATGTGCCAGGTTGGTCTGGGAAATCACCAACACCACAGCCAATGAACCGTACAGCAGTGCCTTGTGGAAACGCTTCATGACTAACTCCCGATTTGATGTTTCTGGAAGGTCTCGTCATCACCTTGATGTCGTTCACTTCTGTCACTTGTTCAGGGCTGGGTCGATGGTGTGACAGAAAAGTGGAAGAATATTTCTGAAGAACCAGCGAATGCCACCATAGTGCCAGTGCTTGCGTGCGCACTGCTTCCTGATAAGCTGACCGATGGAGTGCACGAACATGCCTGCAGAGTTGAGCCAAACCCCGGATCGCCTGAGCGTCATAGTCACTCGATGGACACTGCTGCAGCAGGCTCACGGCGAAGGGCAGGATCACGCACGAATCGCCCAGGAAGAACTGTTGAATCGTTATGGCGGAGCTATTCGCCGTTATCTGCT
>CAYPJB010000060.1:0-15180 GCA_964410845.1 uncultured Bacteroidales bacterium
AATTGATTGATGGAGAGCTCAGCGAGCCAGCTGCTTTGGAGTTCCTGGCCAGCCATCGCGATCAGGTCTGGGACGGCAAACAACTGGCATTTGCGGCCCAATCCTTGCGCGACCGCATGACTCAGATAGCCTACCCCCAGCCTCTTCTCGATACTTGCGGCACGGGAGGCGATCATCAATCCACGATCAACATCAGTACAGCAGCATCACTCGTCCTCGCTGCCAGTGGCCTGACGATCGCCAAGCACGGGAATCGGGCGGTTTCCAGTACCAGTGGCAGTTCGGATGTCCTGCAGGTAATGGGACTCCCAGTCGATATAGACCAGGCAGCCGTACTCCAATTGTTAGACCAATGCCAATGGGCTTTCTGCTTCGCGCCACGCTTTCATCCACGGTTGAAAGCACTGGCGCCGCTCCGTAAAACGCTAGGCTTCCCGACGATCTTCAATTACCTGGGCCCACTCTGCAATCCCTGCCAGGTTCAATACCAGGTGCTGGGCGTCGGAAAAGCCTCCATGCTTGATCCCATGGCGCGTGCACTGGCTAATCTCAACGTTACACGCGCATTTGTGGTACATGGCGAACCTGGAATCGATGAAGTCACGCTGGCAGGCAAGACCCAGGTTCGCGTTGTTGCCAATGGCGCCGTCACAGACGAAGTCTGGCAGCCAGGCGATTTCGGTTTGAATACTTCCGATGTAAAAGACATTCGCTGCACCAATGCAGTAGAGAGCGCTGCTCATCTTCAACGCATCTTTGCAGGCGAACTGATGCCGGGCACCCCCTGGGTGCTCGCCAGTGCTGCTGCCGGGTTGCTGGCAGCGGGACGGGTAAAATCACTAAGAGATGGTGTACAGCGAGCTGAAGAAGTGGTACGCTCAGGCCGAGTGCTGAAGACCTTGCAGGCTTTGCAGGATTTTCAGCGATCACGCCCTGCAGTCTCTTGATGGTAGGTCATGCCCAAGAAGACCATACTTATCGGTGATCCCGGCATCGATACAGCCTTTGCTCTGGCCCTGGCTTTGCTGCATCATGATATTGATCTGGTTGCAGTGGCTGCAACTGCCGGGAATGTCTCGGCAGAACAAGCCTCTGAAAATGTTCACAGCCTGATCGAACACATGGACCCGCCCCGGCTGCCACGGCTGGGCCATGCACTGTCTGTTCCGTTCGAGCCCTTTGGCAAAGCACTTTGTTCGGGTACTGGGCTGGGAGGGTTGCAGCTCCCTTCGGCCAACAAACTGCACAGCCTGCCTGCTGATAAAATCATTGTCGAAGAAGCTCGCAAGTATCACCACGAAGCCTACGTGGCAGTGCTGGGACCTGCCACGGTTCTGAATCGTGCACTGGAACGTGACCCGGAATTGCCCCTGCATCTCAAAGGTATCGTCATCGTCGGAGGTGTCTGCAACGATGCAGGCGATGCGGGGCCTGTCTCCGAACATCATTTCCACGCTGATGCCGCCTCGGCACGCAAAGTGGTTCGCTGCGGCGTGCCCCTGATCCTCATTCCACTGGATATCTCCCGGCGTTTCGCCTTTTCTCCCGCAGAACTGGACGAACTGCTGGCAGGTGATTCCGCAGCCTGCAATCTCCTTCGCCGCATGATTCCGGGTGCCATGCGGGCTTCTGCAGAGCACTGTGGCATTGAAGGACTGATCCTGCCTGACCTGGCAGGAATCTGCTGGCTGCTCTGGCCTCACTTCTTTACGACGAAACTCAAGGTCATGGACATCGAAACCAGGGGCGAATTGACACATGGCATGTGTGTTTTCGAAACCAGGCACACCAAGAAAACACCCAATATCGAGTTGGTCGTTGACGCTGATCTAGTAAGCTTGAAAGCAGAGTTGCATAAAGCCTTTCATGGATTTTCTGGATGAGTAGTCCCTGGTATTTGCTGAAGTGCCCCAGTTGCAGGGCTGAGATGCGGATCAAGTCGGAATACTCCCATATGCGAGGGAAGTGTCCGGTCTGCAAGCAGTGGATTGAATCACTTCTGCCCAAGCCACTCTCTTTCAGCGATGACGCCGTCATTGTTGATGAAGTGTGGCCTGAACCGCCAGAGTTGCTCAGTAGCCCAGACCAGGATCAAAGCACTAGCTACGCCCTACGGTCAGTTTCCGAACCAGCCAAAACACCACAGATTGCACAGGAAGAGGACACTGGCGGTGTGTACAACCTGGCATTCGAACCAGACCTGCCCAAGGTCGCTGGCATCAGCCGGTCCGCTGAGTGGGATCAAGGCAGTTCACCTGCAACGACAATTTCCAGCACACCAACGAAAGCGCCCCCGCCACCTCCTGCAGTGAAGGCTACACCGCCACCAGTCTCCGAATCTTACCAGACCGTGATCGATCCCCTGTTCGGTGATGAAATCAAGGTGGCTGTGACGCCAGCCCCTGCAACACAAACGGTTCCACCTGTTGCACCAACCAAAACCGCCCCGGTGGCGAAGGTGGCTGATCCACTGGCGCCTCTTCATACAGCTTCAACTGTTCCCCAACTTGAAGAACCTATTTCACTGCCTCCCGAACCACCTGCCACGGTGGCAAAGAAAAAGAAAAAAAAGAAAGCGGAGGATACTGCCCCCCCTGAAGACTTCAGTCATCTCAACAAGCCGACTGACGACACGCACCTCTATCGGCTGAGTGCTGCAGAAGAAAACCGCATCAAGAACGATGCTCCCCCGAAACTCCTCTTCGTTGATGGCGTGCTCAACTTCCCCTGGACGGGAAGTAATATCTTCCCCTGGATCTGGCTCTCGCTTGGTTTCGTTTTCATTAATCTGCTGATGGCGTTGATCAATCACATCCTGGAGAGCGGAAGCTCCTTTGCCACTGTCGGGGCAGGAGCCCTCGGCATGGCTTCCACACTGATTTATGTCTTTACACTCTCATACGGCTGTGCCTGCTGGTCAAACACCATCAACTTTACCGCAGCAGGCAGTCGTGCAGTGGATTGGTCTACTGAAGGCTGGAAGGAAAATGTTGTCCAACTCCTCCACGTTGGGTACTACTTCGTCCTGGCCATGATGATGGCCTCGCCATTGCTGATACTCAACTTTATCGGAATCGGGTGGATACTCTGGCTGATGGGGACGCTGTTCCTTTTCCCGATCTTCTTCTTCAGCGGCCTGGCATCACTTACCTTCTGGAACTTCCTCCATCCTGAAATCATCAAGAAGACGATTGCCAAATTGCACTACTATCTCACGATGTACGGCATCGGCCTGGCACTTTTTGCTGTCACTGGTGTGGTTTCCTACTATGCCATGCAATATTCCATGCTGGCATTCGTGGCCGGACCCATCGCTGCTGCTGCCTGGCTGATCTATGGTCGGCTGCTTGGCCGTATGGCTTACCTCTTACAGCAGGAGCCACCACGGAAGAAGAAAAAGAAGAAAAAGAAAAAACGTGTCGAGGCTGGCTTCGCAAGCGAAGAAGAAACTGCCGTCGAGATGGAAAACGAAAAAGGCCCACGGGAGGACGCCCGTGGGCCTGGGGGAGCGCGACCGGTGTAACCCGGTCGCGGCGGTGGGGCTGCTTAATATCGAAGTTCCAGGCCAAAGGTTAAGCCATGTGCATAGTAGCGGCTTTCCGTAAAGGCATTGGTCAGAGGTACAGGTCTCTGCTCCGAGCCTAGAGTGACAGTACCTGCACCATTAGATGGCAGGCTGGCTCCTGTGGGGCGGGCTACACGATTCATCACAATGATGTTGTAACCTGCACTCAAGCTGATGTTTTCCGTCAGGAAGAAGCCTGCACTCAGGTTGCCTTCCAGCATGTAGGCAACGCGATTACGAGTCTCGCGAGTAACCGTTGGCGAAGGGTACACGGAGAAAGGCACATCTGCTCCATCGACGTTGAAAACCACTTCGTTGGTGGAGAGATCCTGACGCATGGTGCCAAACCCGAACTTGCCGAAGCCGTTCATAAAGAATCGACCAAAATCGCTGTCAAAGCGAGCACCCACCTGGGCACCATAGAACTGGTTGTGCGCTGTATAGTCGCCCACCAGAACGGTCGTGCTCTCGCCTTGTGCACCGGTGACAGGATCAACGATGTAGCGACTATCGAAGAACGTGATCGCCTGGGCAAGTGACTGATTGATCGTCAAATCCAGATAACGAAGACCGTAGATTTCGCTGAAGCGAGTACGACCAATCGTGAAACTGCGGTGCCCGACATTGGCTTCAAGGCCAAAGAAGCGTGAGCTGGCAGTCCCTTGGACGACTGCTGAGATATCAGCATTGAAGACCACTGGTGTTTCAGTAACCGTATTGACGGGCAAGGGTGGATCACCAGAAACTGTGGTTACAATTTCTACGTCACTGAGACCATTGGTAATACTGACATTAGTTGCACCAGCGGTACCGCGGTAGGAAACCGTTTTGTTTTCGAGTTGGAAGTAACTCACTTCGGCACTCCATTCCCGATTGGAATCGAGGAACATTCCGAGAGTGAATCGTGCACCAAGACGATCCATGCCATTCAGATTAGACCCGGAAAGGAAGCTAGGGTCCAACTGAGCGATGCCAGAAACGTTGCGGAATCCATCGATTCCGGGACGCTGAACTGGGGCCAGAGGATTAGTCACATCGTAGGCAGCCGTGCCAAAAGCATAAGGCATGGCCTGGCGGAACCCTGGCAGTGAATCAATGCCACTATTGTTCAGGTTGCTGCCAAGAGCCCAAACAAGTGCTTCCACTCGCCCAAAGATCCGGTAGTTGTTACCGAAGGACGAGCAGGCATCATTGCAGCCACCGCAATCCTGGCTGAATACGGTGTTTCCGGAAGTAGTAGTGTTGCCTGGAGCAACATGCAGATCTTGGGCGGCGGCTAAACTGGTGCCGGCCAACAACGCATACAATGCGAGCTTGCTTTTCATGGAGTTCCCCCTGACATCACAAGGATGCCTGTATCCAATGCAAGGAATATGCCCGGTTCATCCGCGTGCACCTTAGCAAGCAGAGATGCTGGCAGTTGCCCTGCGTGTTGGCGACTCAGTCCACATAACAGATTTACCGCCGTGTTCAGGTTTTCCCCGCTGAACATAACGATCAAGTTGGTCTTGACACGCTTGCGGTGCTATCCGGTTATGCCAGCTTTGTTATCGGCAACGAAGGGGAGGTGAATAAAATGTTTGCTAAAAAAGAAGCTAGGAAAAATGGCTAAGCTTATTTTCAAGCTTGGAATCAAGAACTGCAGTACAAGCAGTCTTGGGAATAATTCATCCATAACAAGGACTTCTCTCGTATATATGGGCGAAGCACGGCAACACGAGTCTTCCTGTGAAAAATTCCAGCCATTACCGGCCCTGGATGAAGAAAGTTCTCTTCTGGGCAGCTCTTTACAACCTCATCTGGGGAGCACTGGTCGTACTTTTCCCCCTTGCCTGGTTTGATCTGCTGCAGGTTCCTCGTCCCAATTATCCAGAACTCTGGCAATGCATCGGCATGATTGTTGGAGTCTATGGCATTGGATACTGGATTGCGTCCCATGCACCGCTGCGGCATTGGCCCATCGTTCTGGTGGGATTCCTCGGGAAAGTCTTCGGGCCTATCGGATATCTGCATGGCGTCTGGCAGGGCACTTGGCCGGTACAATTCGGCTGGCTGAACCTCACCAATGATCTCATCTGGCTCGTCCCCTTCTTCCTGATCCTGCGTGCAGCCTGGAGACAGCACATCGAAGAAAACGATGTCCAGAAACTGGAAGTGCAACAGGCTCTATCCCAGGCATCCACGTCAACTGGTTCAACTCTGATGGACCTGAGTCGCAAATCGCCTTTGCTTCTTATCTTCCTCAGGCACTTTGGCTGACCCTTTTGTCGCGAAGCAGTCGCTGAGGTGAAAGCTCTTCACTCCCAGCTTACTGCCAACGGAACGCAGTTGGCGTTCGTACACCCAGGAGAAGCTTCCAAGCGTGCCGAGACTTTCTTTAACAAGCTCGCCTGGCCCGGTGCCATTCATGTGGGTGATCCCCAGGCAACGCTGTACCGGGCATTTGAGCTGAAGCGTGGAACGCTCACACAACTCTTCTCATGGCGAAACATTCAAGCTGCCATCAGGCGTAAACAATTCTTCATTGGATCACCCCATGGTGATCCGTTTCGCATGTCTGGAGTTTTCCTGATTGTTGATGGCAGGATCATCCGAGCCGATCGCCATCAATATGCCTCTGATCGAACTGACTATGCAGCCCTCTGCCAAATCCCAGCTACCGGGGAGTAGTGGCACCTGCAGGCACAGTGGTAGCTGGCGGAGCCGTGACACCTGGCGCAACGGTAGGTTTGACCGTAGCTGCAGGGGTATTGGCCTGGATGCCTTCGATTTTGAGGTCATCAAAGTAAGCAGTGCCGATGCCGGTCAGTGCAATCGACAGCGAAATCTGACCAGAAGAAGGTACTTGCCGATACAGTTCAAACTTCTTCCACTGCGGCACATGATAGAGTCGAATGCCCAGAGCTTCGGTGCCTGCATTATCGTAGATGAGCAGACCATCCGCGCTGGCTTTAATTGGCTGGGGAATTCGGAACCAGCCAGTGAGTTTCACCGTAGTCCCCGGCGTGAGTGCTACCGAAGGAGTGTTCACTACCAGGTAGGTTCGTTCCAATGCTTCCGGAGCGTACGCGGCATCCTTGGGAGCAATGGTTAATTTCCAGCACTGATTGCCATCGTGAGGTGATTCGGGAACACGTGATTCCATCAGCTTGACTTCATCCAGTGTATCCTTCTTCAATCCCCAACCCGTTGGAAGAGGACCAGCAGCAGTTTCGCAATCTCCATCATGCAGCAGGTTGCCTGTCAACTGACTCTGGTTGGTCTTCTGCAACCATTGGTAATACTGAGGCAGAGTGTAATAGTTCAGCGTGTAAGGGGAACTTACCGGGCTGCTAAGCCCTTTGACCGTGTAGTCCCAGTGGTTACGCATCAGTTGCCTGACATAGACCCCGCTCCGCTGGCTGGATTCCAGCGACAGCCGATGGTCTGCCAGGTTCCCACGCGAGAACGCCTGAAAGGCATCCTGCAAATGCTTGTAGGCCTGTTCCCGCAACTGCAAATCGTACGGTCGATCGAGCCCCTGTGCCTTGAGTTGCTCATGAACCGCTTCCACCGTCGTCAACTCTTCTCGTGCAGCATCATAAGCCCACTGAGCCGACTGACGAGCAGTCTGCTGGGCCTTCTGCTGCAGCTTGCCAATGAGATTGACATCGCTGGTGCAGAGCAGGGCAGTGGCTATGGAAAACTCAGGGATAGCTACCTCAATACCGCCTGCTGCCCGGCGATGGTGTAATGCCCGAATGTCGCCAGGCACTACTTCATACACCTGGGTATCAATAGGCAACCCGGGAATCGTCAACTGCAGGTGCTTGACATGGCTGGCCCCCATGACGAACTGATTCGTTGGAGCAGTCCAGATGGGCATGGCCAGAAAGCCACCATCGCAGCGAAGCACGGCACAATGAATGCGCGGATCCTGGGTCTTGATCCACTGCACGTCCTGCATCGTGGCCAGAAAAGGCTCGAGCAGACTGAATTGCTGATTGAGCAAGCCGAGTTCGAGCTTGCGTGCTTTGCCGAGATGCTCGTCGTTCAGCGATTCATCCGCCCAGAAGCCGAGCCCACGATAGCCAGCAGATAGTGCCAGGAACGACATCAATCGAATCTGCCCGGGATTCGGCCCGATATCGCCTGCAGATTTCGTTTTCTCCACCCCTGTCAGCAACACCCGGGTAGGCTCTGGTACATGGGTTTGCACCCAGGTCCAGAAGTAGGCATCGGGCTGTGCCAATCGAGTGCGACTGACCAGCCAATCACGATATTCAATGGGGTTCAGTGTCGTCATCAGTGGCCAGCGATGGACACCAATCATTTCCAGATGCTGACTATACTGCCGGTACCCGTTCCAGACGGAACCTGAGTAGATTTGTCCCTGGGTGCGTGAACCGCGAAGCGACTTACTGATGATGTCCGCTTGTTCGGTCGTCAGCCCTGATTCACCACTGAGCTGCCAGGCCAGGATCTGATCAGTCCGTGGAAAGCGATCCATCTCGTTCCGAAGCGAATTACTCGTCAGCATGGCCAACCCGCCAGTCGGTGGCCGCAACTCCGGCACCAGCCAGAAACCCTCCCGAACAGCACTGGTGATGGTGGCTTCCGGCGTCTTGCTGTCCACCCAGAGTGTATTGAACCCCATTTCCCGCAGCGATTTCATCGCAGCAGGATCATTGCAGCGGATACCCCGCATCAGGAAGCTCTGCTTGTTGACTACCAGCTTGTTGCGTGTCAGTTCAACGGTTGGGCGGACCGCATTCTTGGGCGAGATCGATACCGGCGTCGTTTTTGCCATCTCCTTGCCGTTCAGGGAAAGCACCGGGTTCACTTCCACATCATCAATCCAGACCAGGTGTTCCCCCGGCCCGCTGTACAGATTCAATTGCAGTTGATCGAGATAGGCCCCTTCGATGTTGATCTTGCGATTAGTCTCTCCCTGCAGCAGCAGCGATTGTCCAGCTAACTCCTTGCGAACATCGCGCAGCCATAACTGCTGCCAATCACCAGTGAGGCCGTAGGTATCGCCTGTCAGCTGCATGGTCACTGGCTGATCCAGGTTCTTGGGATTGCGTTCACGAGGCAGCACGACGCGAGCAGCCAGCTTCAATCCGGGGCGACTGGCCTTCACCCAGACGCTGACCTTCATGTCTTCAATCACTTCAGAACGAGGCAACTGGTACCAGTAGTAGACATGGGTGCCGGGCTTGATCAACAGTTTCAAAAATTCGGATTGCTGCCCACTGTGTGCGATGCTGTTGTCAATTCGATGGATGGCTTCCTGGTAGGGAGCATCTGCCACGCCGGCACGCCACGCCAGCGATCCTTGCTCGAAACCATCTCGAAACAAATTGGATTCTGGCCCCTGAGCTGAACTCAGGTTCGCCAGCAACGCCAGCGTCGTTACGACTGCAAGCAGCAGGCACTTCCGTGTGTAGACGAGCATCCAACCATCCTCCCTGCATCGTACTCTGAAGTGCATACCAGAATGCGTAGTTTGCGCAAAGGGCAATCATTGACGGAAGCTCTGTCACCGCCTCAGTTTGCAGCACACGGCATAATCGCTCTCGATCAGGTGAATGGTACCTACTTCGTAAGGGATTAACTTGCTGCTCTCTCGCCTCTGCCTTACACTATCACAGATAACAATGGGAGTTGTGTATGCAAATTGTCGTGACGGCCCGCCACGGGCACCTGTCCGCCGAAAATCAAGCGGAAATACAAGCCAGAGCCAGCAAGTTGCTGCAGTACTTCAATCGTGTGGAGGCCATCACAGTCATTGTGAATCTCGAGCATCGTCACGGCCCTATTGACGTGGAAATCCAGCTCAATGCCGAGCATAAGCACGATTTCATCGCTAAGGCCACTGACATGGACGCTTTCATTGCACTCGATCTGGCGATTGACAAGATGGAACACCAGATCCACAAGTACAAAGAGAAGTTGCAGGATCATCGCCGTACTCCTGCCATGGGTGACCTTCCCCAACAGTAGTAGTGGAACGCAGCAAGCCAGTGGGAGTTGGCAGCGAACATGAGCATACGCATTACGGATTTCGTCATCAGGGAAGCTATTGTCCCCAGCGTTGCTGCCGGGGCGAAAGAACCTGTCATTCGCGAGTTGGTGGCCAGCCTGAAAACCTCAGGCAAGGTTGCTGACGCCGATGAAGAAAACATCGTCAAGGCCATTTTGCGACGAGAACAACTAGGCTCGACCGGTATCGGTCGGGCTGTCGCCATCCCTCATGCCAAGCATGAAAGTGTTGGAAAACTGGTCGGCACAGTGGCTCTGGCGCCAGCAGGCATCTCTTTCGAGAGCCTCGACAACGAACCAGTGAAAATCTTCGTGATGCTGCTCTACGCTCCAGAACGACCGGGGGAACACCTGCGAGCACTCGAAGCGGTTTCCAGGCTCCTTCGCGACGAAGCGTTTTGTCAGAAACTACTTGTCTGCCAATCGCGTGATGAGATCTGGCAATTGCTCTGCGAAGCTGATGGCGTGATAACGAAGTAATTCAGTCTGGAGTTGGCATTGATGTCCGCTGATGGGACAATAGTTCGAACGGTTGTGATCCACTTTCCCGTGGGGTTGCACGTCCGTCCTGCTACCATCATCGCCCAGAAAGCCCGACTTTTCCAGGCTGAAGTCTTCCTGGCCTACCAGGATCGCAAGGTCAGTGCCCGTAATGTTTTTGACATGTTCCTCCTCGGTGCAGAGAAAGGTGCGGAAATCAAGCTTGAAGCCGAGCCAGCCAGTGATGCAGAAGAAGCAGTAAACCAGCTGGCCCATCTTTTCGATCCTGATTGCCCTGAGATGAACTTACCCCCCGAGTGAACTTCCACAACGAAAACGCCCAATCATTATGGATAGTCGACCCGGAATCCCTGTAGCACCTGGCGTGGCCATTGGCCCAGCCTTTGTGTTGCATGCGGAGTCCTTTCGGATTCCGGAACGGTTCATCGCCCGTGGGACCTACCCCATCGAGATAGCTCGTTTCCGCCAGGCGCTTGATGCCGCCTCACAGGAAGCCCGGCAGCGGGCTTCCGATCTGGAAGATGTGGTGGGCACCCAGGTCGCTGCCATCTTCACTGCCCATGCTGTCATGCTCGAAGACCCGGGCTTCCGCCAGGAAGTGGAATCCTTCGTTCGTGATTCAGGATACACACCGGAGTACTCGGTCAGCAAAGTCATCAACAAACGCGTCAATCTGCTGGCCAGCCTGAAGAAGGACTATTTTGCTGCTCGCGATGTCGACCTGCGTGATCTCGAAAAGCTGATGCTGCATCATCTGCTGGGCAAGCGACGCGAACCGCTGGCCCAACTGTCCGAACCTGTCGTGCTGCTCGCTGAAGACCTGACTCCCAGCGAAATTCTTTCGATCGATCGCACCAAAATCCTGGGCATTGCCACTGAACACGGCGGCAAAACCAGCCACAGTGCCATCCTGGCTGCAGATCTGCTGCAGGTACCAGTCGTCTTCGGACTGGGGCGGATGCTCAATCTCGTCTCCGGCGGCGATCGCGTCATCGTGGATGGCGGGCGGGGCATCCTCATTCTCAGCCCGGATGAAGAGACCCTGGAACGGTACGAACGGGCACGGGCTTCCTATGCCGTACACGAAGAAGGGCTGGCACAGCTTCGTGATCTGCCAGCCGAAACGCTTGATGAAGTGCGTATTGAACTGCTGGGCAACATCGAAATCCCTGAAGAAATACCGCTCTGCTTCCAGCGTGGCTGCGAAGGTATCGGACTCTATCGAACGGAGTTTCTTTACCTCGATAAAGACAAACATCCCAACGAAGAAGAGCAGTACGCTGCCTATGCCAGCGTGGTCAACCAGATGGAAGGCCGCCCGGTCACCATTCGCACCCTCGATCTGGGGGGCGACAAGTTCTCCCAGGTAGGAGAGTTCGCACATCCGGAAAAGAACCCTTTTCTGGGGGTGCGAAGCATTCGGCTCTGCCTCCGCTACCTCGATCTCTTCAAAACCCAGCTACGAGCCATTCTGCGGGCCACTGCAATTCCCGGTTCAGATGTCCGTATCATGTTTCCCATGATTGCGACCCTGCGGGAATTGCGGGATAGCAAGCATGTGTTGCGGAATGTCATGGAAGATCTGGAAGAAGAAGGACACACCTTCCAAAGACAGGTCAAGATTGGTACTATGATTGAAGTGCCGTCGGCTGCTATCATGGCTGAACAGTTGGCGAAGGAGGTGGACTTCTTCTCCATCGGCACCAATGATCTGATTCAATACGTCCTGGCTGCTGATCGAACCAACGAAAACGTCGCCACGCTCTATAACCCGGCTGATCCCGCCGTATTGCGGTTGATCAAGATGGTGGTAGATGCTGCCAACAAACAAGGCATTGCAGTGAGTGTCTGCGGCGAAATGGGCGGTGACCCGGACTACACCATGCTTCTTACTGGCTTGGGCCTGCGATCGCTTTCAGCCGGTTCCGTGCATGTGCCAGAAGTGAAGCAGTTGATCAGATCATTCCGCATCGACGATGCCATCCAGGTCGCTCGCACTGCCATGCAGCTCGAAACGGCCCGTGAAGTGAACAATTACTTGCGCGAACAGACGCGCCGCGTACTACCCGAGTTTGAGGATTAATCGTTACCTGATTGATGCCTTGATGATAACCGGGGGAGGGAACTCCACAGAGAAGCGCTGACGCTGAGTATTGAGGATAGATTCATTGCACGCCTCGTTATTACGAAGCTGCGTGATGACCACTAACCATTCAGCCGCCTTCTTGACTTGTCCGCAGTGTGTCACGCGCCGCTGGGAAACCACGGCGAATGTCTGAAGCTTTAGCACATCCTGTCTGCAAGGTCCGCCTCCGTTTTACGAAGACGGATGATATGCGATTCCTCAGCCATCACGACTTGATGCGTCTGCTGGAACGTCTCCTGCGTCGAGCTGAACTTCCATTCCGAAGTACGGAAGGCTTTAACCCCAAAGCCAAGATCACCTTCGCCAGCGCGTTAGGGCTGGGCATTATCGGCCATGAAGAAGTGGTCGAGATCGAGCTGAATGGCGACTTCACCGCAGAAGCCGTCATGGCCAAGCTCAGCCCGCTGGTTCCTGAGGGGTTCCGCTTCCTTCGTGGCAGCACAGTACCTGTCAAGAAAACCGCACAACCAGTTCGTGCCCTTTACTTCTTTGCTCTTCCCAGCGATTTCCGTCCTGAGCTCAATGATCTGCTGACCAGCCTGCTCCAACAAGAGACACTGGTCATCGATCGTATTCGCCATGTCATGCAGTCGCCCGCTGATGCAGAACCGGCCGGCGAAGAACGGCTCGATGCCATGACCCAGGCGCCTCCTGTGATGGAACGCAAGGAAATCAAGAAACTCGATATTCGCCCCTTCATCCACAGTCTCTGGCGTGACCCCGCCGGTTACTGGATGGACGTGGCCATTACTAATCATGGTGCGATCCGGCCGGAAGAGCTGGTCCGCCTGGTGGATTTGGAAGAGTACATGCTCGATGGGCATTCCATCTTGCAACGTATGAAACTCGTGGTGGAAGACGAACAGTCGGCTGACACTGGCTTCGAGCAACCGCTCAGGCAGTTGCCCACTGATGTTTCCACTTTAACTTCTGTACCGGCCTAGCCGGACTGTTTGAGAAAGAAGCAATGACCCCGGAAGTACAACGTCCCGCCCCTGGCGTACGCAAACGTGTTCGCAAGGAAATGCTGATTAATGCCATTCCGCCTGAAGAAGTGCGGATAGCCATCCTCGAAGATGGCGTACTCGAAGAACTCTACGTCGAACGCTCCACGCAGGAGAGCTTCGTCGGCAACATTTATCGCGGCAAGATCGTCAACATCGAACCAAGCATCCAGGCTGCCTTCGTCGATTTCGGCGTAGGCCGTAATGGATTCCTTCACGTTTCCGACGTCGATCCGCAGTATTACAAGCACCTGCAGGATGGCCGTCAGCGGAAGGATAGTCTGCTGGATGTCCTTGACATCCCCGAAATATCCGCCGAAGAGGAAGCCGCCCTCGAAGCCAGCGCCCTGGCGGACGACGAGGAAGAAGAAGTCGTTGAGACAGTCGAACTGATCGAAGATGAAAGCGATCAGGAGGTGACTCTCGAGGAAGAAGAGGCGCCTCGAGAACGATATCGTGATCGCAGCTATGGCCGCGACCAGGGTAGAGAATTTGGCAATCGTGATGCTGGACGTGGCAGAGACCGTGATAACCGAGGCCGTGGTGGACGCGATGACCGTGGCCGCGGACGAGATCGAAACGATCGTAACGATAGAGGCCCCCGACGCGATGTCCGTCCGGAACAGCGTCCACCTGAACCAACCATCACTGAAACCCACTTCACCGCAACGCCACCTGCACCTCAACTCAAGCCACAAACAGTGGCGGAGCCTGTTGCTACTGGATTTGGCTTCGGTATTCTTTTTGAGCCATCCAACGAGCAAGCTCCTGCTGAGCAACCTTCGGTAGTCACCGAACCCATCCACGAACTACGAACGGGTGAAGTTCACGAAGCAGACGAAGCGCCTCCTGTACCCGTTCAGGAACAGGTAACGACCAATCAATCGTCGTTCGATCTCGAGGAGTTCAGTTTCCGTCAGCCTGAGCCTCCTCCTGTACAGGCCATGCCTGCAGCGGAACGCGTTACCTTTGACACTTCTCCAGATACTACGCCAGATATCGATGCATTCGATGTGAGCTTCTCCTCGATGCAGGCCCCTCCTGCAACCGATAACGACGAGTTCAGCTTCCCCAAGGAATCGACTGCTGAAGCCACCAGCGAAGAAGACATTCCCACTTTCCATCAGCCAGAGCCTGTTGTCCAGCAACCGTACTTTGATCGAGGTGAGGAACCTGAGTCGGCCATTCCCACGTTCAATCGTGAGATAATTGATGAACCGATTGCCTTCGATGAATCCGTAAGTGATGAACTGCCTGATGAACCCCAGCGAGGTCATCGTGGCGGCGGTGATCGTCGTCCACGACAAGGCCAGCGTGACACCGGCCGAGGGCGTGGTGGTCCTCCGCGTGGCCGTGAAGGTGGTGGCTTCCAGCGTGGTGGCGATCGTCGCCCTCGCAGTCCGGGCCGCGATTTCGGTCGTGACGGTCCTAACGCTGCCCCCAAGCCCCCAATTCAGGAAATCTTCCGTCGTGGCCAGGAAGTCCTCGTTCAGGTCATCAAGGAAGGCATCGGCACCAAGGGGCCAACCCTTTCCACTTACATCAGCATACCCGGCCGTTACCTCGTGGTAATGCCCGGCCTCAGCCGTATTGGGGTCAGCCGCAAGATCGGCGATGAACAACAACGCCGCCGCCTCCGCACTATCCTCCAGGATCTCCATCCACCACAAGGGCTCGGCTTCATCATCCGTACCGCAGGGCTGGATCGAACCAAGAAGGAACTCCAGCGCGACTTGGCGTACCTCACCCGCCTCTGGCGCGTCATCGCCAGCCGGATCAAGAAGAGCAGGGGACCCGCTCCGATATATCAGGAAAGCGACATCATCACCCGGACGATTCGCGACATCTTCACCAATCAGATCGAAAAGATTCGTGTGGATGAGACGGAGTCGTACCAGCATGCTCGCGAGTTCATGCAATTCGTGATGCCCCGCTATGCT
>CAYPJB010000061.1:0-15109 GCA_964410845.1 uncultured Bacteroidales bacterium
TTGATGGAGAACTGACGTTCGTAGTTGCCAATGGCATACTCAGAAGTCAGTTTGCCCGATGAACGTTCCTTCGGCTGCACTTTACCATTCAGCTTCAGCTGACCATTCTCGAACTGCAAACTGATGTCACCCGGCTGAACACCGGGCATGTCAGCATGGAACAGATATTCGTGCTCCGTCTCCCACACATCCACACGGGGTGTAAAAGTGGGGCTGGTGGACTTGTTGGCTGAAACAGGCTGTGCCTGGGTTAAGCATGTGCTCATGGGTATTCTCCGGTTATGCTGGAACTGTCATCACGTTTCACGCGAAGACATGACTCATTTGCAAAGTAGGGGCTCGCTTGCCCAGTCATCACAACTGAGCGTGATGGCTACTGGTTTATTTGCTCTGCACATTCATTTAGTTGATGGCAATATTGATCTTCTTGGGCTTGGCTTCGGGGGACTTAGCCAGCTTCAGTTCCAGTACGCCATTGATGTACTTGGCCTGAACCTGGTTCGCATCCACGGGCTTGGGTAATGTGAAGGTTCGTTCGAACGTGCCAAAACTTCGTTCCTGACGATGACAAATGGCCTTATCGTAATTCAACGGCTTGCGTTCGCCCTTGATCACCAGTTGATCGTTATTCACCACGAATGCTTCTAGATCACTGGGTTGATAGCCGGCTAGTTCGGTCTCCAGGTAATAGTTCTCTTCGTCTTCCCAGATGTTGACTGCAGGGAACCCCGTGCTGACTGGTGCGGAAAAGACATTTTCCAATTCCTGCTGCAAGCGGTTCATCTCCGAAGCGAACGTGCGGCTCACGGGCAGCATCTGCATCAGTCTCATGACATATCTCCTTCACGGTTGGTGGCTGATCAAAAGTCCGCATTGGACAACGGAAGGAGAAAGCATACGATGTGCCATTCGAAATCAACAGCACACAAGTCATTTCAAATAAACGACTTACAATAAACATGACATTATGGCACTTCAAGCTATAACCGAGATATTGCCATAACGGCATATCGATAGGGATTAGCGAAATGTGCCGCTGCCAACTTGGCGGCACCGACTATTCAAGCTCAATTCGCAGCCGAAGTGGCTGGTGAGCTTTTACTGTGCATGTCAAACCTGACAATTGCGGATTGCTGTATCGGCTGGGCAATCCCCAGTGCGCACTCTTGTGATTGGTAACCGTTATCAGGTAATTCCCAGGCTTTAATCCTTTATCGTTCAGATTGAAACTACCGTCACTATAGATCTCAGCAGACTGCATTTCGCTGGAACCTTGTGCGACAAAAACTATCCAGCCGCCATTGAGAGCATAACCGCGGTATTGCACTTTGCCACTGACAAAAACAGGCGGGCCGTCGCTGCTGCAATTCTCAAAGATTTCGGAAGTGCCGCAACCGCATATCGACACCAGCAACCAAACCAGAACAAGCCTGAAGATCATGGATCGTCCGTGTGATGGACAACGTGTAACCACCCCTTTTCCATCGTCCACTGCCACTGGTAATCCATCTTCAAAGAGTGTTCTTTTTCAGCTTGATCCGCACCCAGAGTTAGCTCCTGCGAACAATCGCTACAACTTCACTTTGATACTTCTTGCAGACCTTTGTTCTGGCCATACACTTTCATCAACTCTCCAAAAGGTGACCAGTGGCAGACATTCCCAAAACCGCGTTATATCAGCAGCATGTCGACCTTGGCGCTCGTATGGTCGAGTTTGCCGGTTGGATGATGCCCGTAGTCTATTCCGGCATAGTGGAAGAACACCTCGCCGTTCGGAGCCACGCTGGCCTATTCGATATCAGCCACATGGCCCGTTTGAGTTTCTCCGGCGATGATACCCTGGCACTTCTTGAAAAAGTCTGCACGAACAGCATCGCCACCATGAAGGATGGCCAGGTTCGATATAGCCTGATCTGCAACGAGCATGGCTGCATTCTCGACGACGTCCTCGTATACAAGTGGCCTTATGGTTACTCGATGGTGGTGAACGCCAGCAACCGGGCCAAGATCGTCGCCTGGCTGGACGTTCACAAAGCTGGCATGAAGGTGGACATCAACGATCAGACGATGGACACCGCCATGATCGCAGTGCAAGGCCCCAAGGCCGTGGCGATGGTGAAGAGCCTGACCGAAATCGATCCAGGCAGCTTGAAATATTACTTCGCCGCAGCCACCCGTTGCATGGGACAGCAGTGCGTGCTCAGTCGCACCGGCTACACTGGCGAAGATGGCGTCGAGATCATGATTGGCAATCAGTACGCTGATGCACTCTGGGATGAACTCGAAACTCTCGGCGCCAAGCCTGCTGGTCTCGGCTGTCGAGATACACTTCGACTTGAAGCAGCGATGCCGCTCTATGGTCACGAACTCAGCGAGTCGATTGATCCTCTGCAGGCTGGCCTCAACTGGGCAGTAAAATTCGACAAAGGTGCCTTCATCGGCAAGACTGCCATCCTGGAACGACAGCAGAAGAAAGACCTGCCTGTTCGGGTCGGGCTGGAATTGGAAGGCAAGCGACCAGCACGCGAAGGATGCAACATCCAGCACAATGGCATCAACGTCGGCATGGTCACTAGCGGCACGTTCACACCAACGCTGCAGAAGTCCATTGCCATGGGTTATGTTCCCCGGGAACTCTCGGCTGTCGGCACAGTGCTGAGCATTGATATTCGTGGCACCGCTCAACCAGCCAAGGTGGTCAAACTGCCTTTCTTCACTCGACCCAAGTCTTAAACGAAACTCCACTCTCTCCCATTACGAACATCTACAAGGAACTGCACATGAACTTGGCCAGCTATCGATTCACACCCTCGCATGAATGGTGCAATAAGGATGCAGATGGCAATGTGACCGTGGGTATCACCCAACATGCGGTCGATATGCTGAAGGATCTGCTCTACGTGCAACTGCCCAAGGTTGGCAGTGCGACCAAGTCAGGTGACAGTTGTGCGGAGATCGAATCGGTCAAATCCGTTGGCAACCTGTATGCCCCCTGCGATGGCACAGTCCTCGAAGTGAATGATAAGCTTTCAGGCGACCCGATGCTCATCGCAGAAAGCCCCTACGAAAAAGGCTGGATCGTGAAGATCAAACCAACAGGTCCACTGGCTGACAACCTTGTCGATCTTGCAGCGTATGAGAAGCTTGTCGCTGAAGAAGGTGCGTAATCGATGCGTCATGGCAGGGTGTTCGGTAACCGAAATACTCTGCAAATCAACCAAACTTTCAGGGCCTTGTTCAGTACAGCATCACCCTGCGATTTTTGAAGATGTCTGCCATTCACGAAGGAAGTCACCCTTGTCGTACGTCTTGAATACCCCCGCTGATCAGCAGGCCATGCTTAAGGCCATTGGCGTTTCGTCCATCGATGCCCTGTTTGAACCGGTTCCCGAAGCGTGCCGCCTGAAGAAGCCACTGCAGGTACCGGCAGGCCTCTCTGAAATGCCGATGACCAACGAAATGGTGCGGCTGGCGAAGAAGAACATCTCTCCGGATGAAGCCGTGTGTTTCCTGGGTGGTGGCAGCTATGATCACTTCATTCCTGCCGTCGTGGATCAAGTTGCAGGGCGAGGCGAGTTCTACACTGCTTACACCCCCTACCAGGCCGAAGCCAGCCAGGGCAGCTTGCAAGCCTTCTTTGAATTCCAGACGCTCATCTGCCAGCTCACCGGCTGTGACATTGCTAATGCCAGCATGTATGAAGCGGGCTCCGGCGTTACTGAAGCAGCCCTGATGGCTCACTCGTCCGTCGATGGCAAACATACCATCCTGGTTGCAGAAAGTGTTCATCCTGAGTATCGCCAGACACTGAACACCTACCTGGACAACCTGGTACCCAAGGCCAAGCTGTTACCCACACCCGAAGGAACCATTAGCAAGGAAACCTTCCTTGCAGCTTTGGATCAAACGGTAGCTTGCGTCATCATCCAAAGCCCCAATTTCTTCGGCAATCTGGAAGATGTGGAAGCTCTTACCAAGCTGGCTCATGACAAAGGTGTTTTCGTTGTCGTCGTCACTGACCCTGTCGGCCTAGGCATCCTGAATCGTCCAGGCGATTATGGTGCTGACATCGTGGTTGCTGAAGGTCAGGGCCTTGGTACTCCGATGCAATACGGCGGCCCATTCCTGGGTCTGCTCGCCTGTAAGAACCAATTCATCCGCAAGATTCCAGGTCGTCTGATTGGTCAAACTACTGATAAGAACGGTAAGACCTGCTGGTCGCTCACATTACAAACCCGCGAACAACACATCCGTCGCGACAAGGCCACCAGCAACATCTGCTCCAATCAGGGGCTGATCGCCTTGCGTGCCACGGTGCATCTGGCAGCACTTGGTCCGGCTGGCCTCAGAGAAACAGCAGAGCTTTGCTTACAGAAAGCTCACTACGCGGCCAGCGAGCTCGTCAAGGTTCCAGGGATCAAGCTCAAGTATCCTGACAAGCCCTTCTTCAAGGAGTTCACCATTGAACTCCCGGTGAAGGCTGAACCGGTCTTGGCAAAGTTGCTGGCTGCAGGGTATCATGCCGGCCTGCCTCTCGGACGCTGGTATCCTTCACTGGCTAACTGCGTGAGTATTGCCGTGACAGAGAAACGCACCAAGGCGGAGATCGATGGCCTGGTGAGTGCATACCGAGCCGCCCTGAAGGCATAGCTTGGTTGACGGGATAGCAATAGCGGTGGATTGATCGCATTTCGCCAGGGAGGGCGACAAAATGCTTGCTTTGATCCTGTGTTCCTGCTTCATCATCCAGGATGAAGCCACCAATAAACAAGCCATCAAGACTGCCACTGAGATCGCCCAACGGTTTTATGCCGCCTTCGAGAACGGCAACGTTGGCGGCCTGGTTGCCATGTCGGTCGTACCCTTTTATTTCGATGGGAAATCGATTATCAATCAGCAGGACAATCTGCAGGTCGAAATCAAGAAGTTGATGGATGCCCGCGACCTGTCGCAAGGCAAACGAGTACCAGACATCAAGCTCGTCGCTCCCTACGCCCTGATGAAAGAGCGAATGCCTCTCAAGGAACGATCACTTCTGGAACAGGTGATTCGTGATGATGACTACCTGGTGCTGGTAATGCTCAAACCTGTTGATATCAGCATCAAGAAAACGGAAAACGTCGTCCTGCTTGCCCGCCTCAAGGATGGCAAGGCACAGGTAATTGGCATCAAGCATACCCAGTAGGTGTTTCCCATGCCGACCATCTACGTTCCCGGGCCTCTCATCGAGACGTTTGCATACCGTCACGCCTTGTGGACGTTGAGTATCCTAGAATACATTACTCCTGATCTTCAACTCATCCTGCATGGCAGCGACGATTCAACAGGATCCATTCACAGGTGGAAGCAAGGCATCATCACCAACCCTCCGTCGGTGTTACTGGTCCCTGCAAATGAGTCTGCTGATAAATTGCTTGCACAGGCTGACATCATCTGGCTACCTCAGCAACACGATGGGGTGCCTCAGCACATGGAGAGTATCTCCACGCAGCAAAAACCCATTTTCGCCAGTAACTTCCCTGCCTTGGTACAACATCTCAAATCACATGCCCATGTGCAGTTCCTGCCTGCAGACATGCCAAGTCTCTGGGCAAAGTCGATGTATGAACTGCTCCGACATGCGTCTCAACGGCGCTCTGCTGCATAGGGAAAGACCATCCGAACGGTTGTTCCTTCATGCAGCTTGCTTTCCATTTCAAGTTTGCCCTTTTGCTGTTCTACCACCCAGGCAACGAACGAAAGCCCCAACCCCATGCCACTTGCCAGCCCTTCATGCAGGGCATTATCGCGTTTGGTGCTAAAGTGGGTTTCAGTACACCGGGCTAATGTCGCCTCTGTCATGCCTATTCCATTATCAGTCATGGAGAGAACAGCAGCCTGAGGAGACGCCTGTACCCGCATGATGACCCGCCCCGTCCAGGAGGCTGCTGCCAGTAATCCTGCCTGCTTCTCAGCCGACGACTGGAATTGCTGCTGTCGGATTGCCTCACGCTGCCAGATGCGTTGTTCAAACGTGGCATCCCGTGCATTGCACAACAGGTTTTCCAAAGCCTGCTGCAGATGCGATGGATCCCCTTCAATCAAGACAGGATCCGATTCCAGTTCCAGTTGGAGTTCCAGCTTCCATTGCTCAGCAGCCAGTTGATGCCATTGAAGATGAATCCCTCGTGCTATCTCATTAAGATCGATCATCTGCGAAACAGGTGCATCCAGATCGCGGCGAACCGTTCGTAGTATCTGCTGCGTTCGATCCGACACCGCACGAAGGCTTTCACGGGCTTCATTGAGCATTTGCCTGGCATCAGCCTGGTTTGGTTGCTGGGTGAGGCATCGCTCGAGCAGATCGTTCGGGCGAACGAGCAGATTCTTGATGTTATGCGCATAGGAACCAGCCAGTACGCTGATATCGGCGTAGAGCTTGGTCCTTGCTTCTAGGACCTCCTGCTCCGCTTCTTTTCGTTTGAGTTCCTCTTCTTCACGCCCCAGTTGTTCCTGCAGTCGCTGACGTTCCAGCGCATCGAGCATTTCTCTTGAGCGATACTCTGACAATTCCTGTGCCCGTTCACGACGGAGAAAAAGAATAACCCACAGGAGAGCAACCGCCGCTGAAGCAATAGCAATCAGGCTCAGACCGTGCCGCGTCTGTGCCTGTCGCCGTATCAGATCTTCCTGACGACTTGCGAAGGCCCGCAACTGCACATCAATATCGATAATGGCTTTCAGATTCTCCCGATCCACCAGTGTAAAACTCTGAGGCTTGATGCCTCGCGGAATCGGGCTATTCGAATTCCAGGTAATACTAGGCTTCACGGCAGGTTCGAATCGCAAGCTCATCCGATACACAAACGGAAACAGGGGTAGTAAGCCCTGATTGGTACGTGTCAACTCCCCGAGCACGGTCATATGCGTCAGCACAGCATCGCGCCTGATCTCACTATCCGAACCTTGCTCCTTCAGGTAATTTTCCACCAACTCCGTCAATGTCGCCTGGCCAACCCGTGTTTCGAAAACCCATTCCTTGAGAATGTTCTCTTCAAACTCCATTTCATCTCGCAATCGGATTTCGACGGCATACACAATAATGGCCAGCACCATCACAAACAGCAGCGCAGGCGGCAACAACCCGCGAACATATCGCCACCATCGCCTGCTGTTGCTGTTGTTCATGGCTGCCCTCGCTGGGAAGGCGTTCCATAATCTGCATCAATCCTGGTGACAAGACGCCAGTCACCATTCGCCTGCCGCTCATAGACCTCGATGGTGCTTCGAGGCAGTATCTGCAACCCTTCATGGCGAGGGCGAAGTAATGTAATAAACTCACCACCTCGTCCCGTGCGATTCCCCACCTCATCAAACAGCCGTTGCTGTTGATCATCTTCCTGTTCGCGCAAAGACTTCAGCAATCGCTCTGAACCAAGCATCATCGCCTGATCTTCAAAGCATCCGCGAGCCAGTGACCTGCCGATGTCGCGATACAGCAGGAGATCATCGGTGCCCGTTGAACTGGCCGTATCCGATGCCGAAGAGTCTGGTACGAATCCTCTCCCGGAACGCAGTTGCTTCTCCACAGGATTGCGGTGCATGAAGACGATCAGGGGAAAGGGCACGTCTTCGATCGACCAGGTCAGGCGACGATCGCGATAGATGGTGTTCCAATCGATGGCGTCTCCCACTGTAACCACCCAGAAAAACCTTTCGTTGGGATCGGTTCGGTATAAACTCCTCAGCAT
Organism: uncultured Bacteroidales bacterium; assembly: GCA_964410845.1. Classification (GTDB taxonomy): domain Bacteria; phylum Planctomycetota; class Planctomycetia; order Gemmatales; family HRBIN36; genus JAEUIE01. The sequence continues at coordinate 7,731 of CAYPJB010000061.1, forward strand.
CCGTCTTGCCGGGGCCGGCCCGCCAGGCATCACCAACAGTTCCCGTCCACGTACCGCCAGCGATTCACTATTTGCTTCCTGGATCAATAGCCTGACTGCCTCCGTTTCCGGCTTGTTGGGTGCATTCAGCCCACCCACGCTATGGGCAATACGATGCGACCAGACTGGTGGGTTGGGTGATGCAGGTGTGGGCATTCGCCAGATCTCTTCAAACTGGTCGATCAGATCTTCAGAAAACGGATCATCCTGCCAGGAGATCAAACTGATACGAGAAGAAATTTGCAGATTCGGATCACCGCTGATTTGGCCGCGCACAAAATCGCAGATACTCTCAGCCATCTGCCGATTGGTAAAGCAGTATCGAAAGGTCCGCTGAGGGTAGATCTGCATCAGGTCAACAATTCCAAGATCCGGATGCTGTACCGTATCTGCTGTTGCTGTGGTAATGAGTAGCACAGGCAGCCTGGCAGAGGGATGATTCTTGCCATACCGCGTCAGTTGCATCGCAATATCACGTGCTCTTTCGCTATTTCCGCCACCCACAATGGCCAGCGGCGGCGGGTTGCGACTGCACAAGTCCTTTACCCAGACTTCGATGGTACGTAACCCCGTCAATTTATACCAGCGAATCCAGAGCGTTCCTGCTTGTCCTGGTTGCTTCAGCCCCACGACGGGCAGTTTCATGCTGTCTTCCAGGAACGCTGCCGATTCATCTATCTCGAGGCCCGGAACTTCTTTCAAGCCAGCCACAAACCGTTCCCAGGTGGCAATGGTGGTTGCCGGGTGCAGCCAGGCTATTTCCTGATCGCCTGTGCTGATCTTCGCAACGGACACCGGGATCATCGTGGCGGTGGGACCAAGCACGGTCAGGTATAACCCCGCGGCCAGCAGTGTCAGCCCAAGTAGCGAAATAATGATGGTGATGATACGTTGCATAGCTGCAAACTGTAGCAGAATAGTTGTCCTCTGTAATCTACGAACGGATCAGCGAATGAAACTTGCTCGTAATAATGAGATTCCTGGTAAGTTTGATGGTCCTTCGCTGGTTGGTAAGTTGATCGATCAAGCCATGATCAGTCTGGAGAAACGAGTCCATTTACTGTACAGTACTGAGACAAACTGCAATCTATTCCAGAGCATGGCATGAGACGAGTGACCAGCGGTGGTGGTTGGGCAGCGATTCGCTACTCACTGAAAATGGCCAACAAAGTTGGCTGGCTTCGATTCTGGAAAGCCATGCGCTCCCAGAACGCCTGCAAGACCTGTGCTGTCGGAATGGGTGGCCAGCGAGGCGGCATGGTGAATGAAGCGGGCCACTTTCCCGAGGTCTGCAAAAAATCGTTCCAGGCCATGATCTCCGACATGCAGGGAGCCATCAAGCCACGCTTCTTCGAAGAGTTTAGCATCGCCAAGCTGCAGACCTTGAGTCCGCGCGAACTCGAAAGCTGTGGCAGGCTCAGCTTTCCCGTCATTGCCAAGGCAGGTGATACGCACTATCGACCGATCTCGTGGGATGAAGCACTGGCAAAACTCGCCTCGCAGTTGAAGAAGGCTGGCTCGACCAAAACCTTCTTCTACGCCTCAGGGCGATCCTCCAACGAGGCAGGTTTCCTGCTTCAGCTTTTCGCCAGACTGTTCGGCACCAACTACGTCAACAACTGTTCCTACTATTGCCATCAAGCCAGTGGCGTGGGGCTCACCACCAGTCTCGGCACCGGAACAGCCACCGTTTCGCTCGAAGATCTCGAACACTCCGACTTTGTCATGCTCCTCGGAGGCAATCCCGCCTCCAACCATCCCCGCCTGATGCGTTCTTTGATGGTAGTCAGACGTAATGGCGGACAAGTCGTCGTTGTCAATCCTGTTAAGGAAACCGGACTGGTCAAATTCAAAGTACCCAGCGATGTCCGCAGCTTGCTCTTCGGGAGCGAGATCGCCAGCGACTACATCCAGCTTCACATTGGTGGCGACATCGGCTTCCTTACCGGGATGGCCAAGGTCATACTCGAACGCCAGTTGCAGGACATGACTTATATCAATCAGGCCACAGAAGGCTTTGCAGCTTTCGCTGAACATGTGAAGCAAACCAGTTGGACTGCCATTGAAGCTCAATGTGGGGTGAGCCAGGCATTGATCACCAAGATTGCAGAAAAGTACCTGCAAAGTAAGAATGCCATCTTCGCCTGGACGATGGGAATCACTCACCACCTGCATGGAGTGGATAACGTACGCAGCATCGTCAACCTGGCCTTACTTCGTGGTATGGTCGGGAAACCTCACGCAGGCTGTCTGCCCATCCGTGGGCACAGTAACGTGCAAGGCATTGGCACCGTTGGTGTCACCCCTACCCTCAAGGCCAGCATCGTAGAACGCATGGTGAAACGTCTGGGTGTGGAACCACCCAGCCAACCCGGCCTTGATACCATGGCTTGCATGCATGGTGCTGACACGGGCGAACTTACCACCGCACTCTGCCTGGGTGGCAACCTCTATGGATCCAACCCGGATAGCGTCTTCGCTCATCGAGCACTCTCGAAGTTGGAACAAATTACTTATCTAAACACCACTCTCAATAGCACACATGCCTGGGGACTGGCGAAAGAAACGATCATTCTCCCCGTACTGGCTCGAGATGAAGAGCCTCAGCCGACGACACAGGAATCGATGTTCAACTTTGTTCGCTATTCACAAGGTGGCCCGAGCCGCGTGGCAGAGGCTCGCAGTGAAGTGAGCATCCTGACTGCTCTAGGCCAACAGGTGCTAAGTGCATCACCTGTCGATTGGAAGAAACTCGAAAGCCATCGGGCCATCCGCGAATTGATGGCAGACCTTATCCCCGGGCTCGAATCGCTTGGCACCATTGACGAGAAGAAAAACGAGTTCCACATTCCCGGTCGAGTGCTTCATACGCCAGTCTTCCCCACGCCCAGCGGCAAAGCTCAGTTCCACGCTGCCCCACTGCCCAAGATTGATGTGCCCGAAGGCAGCCTTCGCCTCATGACCATCCGCAGCGAAGGTCAATTCAACACCGTGGTATACGAAGAGGAAGACCTCTACCGTAATCAGGAACGCCGTGACATTATCCTGCTCAGCGAAGCGGACATGAAATCGCGCGGATTGACAGATAACCAGAAACTGACCATTCGGTCCAACACGGGTGTGATGCATAACATTCTCGCCCGAACGTTTGACATTCACCCGGGCAACGCAGCCATGTATTTCCCTGAAGCTAACGTGCTGGTGCCGAGTCACGTCGATCCGCATTCCCGCACACCAGCTTTTAAGTCGATAGCTATCACCATTGAACCGGCAACGACAGGCTTAACCAGCTCTGGCGAACTGGTTCAGCGTCTTGCAACTGGCCGTCACTCAACTCCATGAAAACGACTTTTTAGTCGTGCTCCACTCCTGGCTTTGGTTCGGGCAGGAAGAACGATACGATGACGGCCAGCAGACAGAAGAAGCCTGCAGTGATAGCAGCAGCATGAGCTGTCATCTGTGGTGGCTGGAATCCATCCACCAAAGGTTTGAGCATAGGCAGGATCACCGGCAAGATGAAGAGTAGTGCCAGGGGGTTGCCACTCGTTCCCAGCATGCGACCGCCGACATTGGCAGCAAAGCTTTCACCAGTGCCACGCAACTTCACGGGGTACACCCGAGGAAGGTAGTTGCCCCAGAAGCTGAACTGCCCGACGATGAAGAATGCTGCGATGAAGATGCCAATCTCCAGATAAAGCAAGCTGGATTCCCCTGCTCTTCCTGTCGCGAAGTACCAGAAGACCAGCGGTGTCACAATGAGTGCAGGCACCTGGAAGATCCTCAGCAGGGTTCGCCTGCTGACAATGACTACCGCTAGATAGGCCAAGGCAAACCTGCCTACCAATCCACCCAATTCCTGCCAAAGCTGTACTTTCGAAACAGTGGCCTGGGTGTTCCTGGAGAGGTCGCGTGCCTTGTTCTTCAATGCATCAACGCTATCCACCTTGAACTTGGCTAGAGCCTCTTTGGTCTCCTTGTCGTCTGCTCCTGCCTTCTTCGCTTTTTCATAGGCCACACGCAATGGCACAATCTGCCCTGCTCCCTGCACCAGTCCGGGAACAATCTGAGGGAGCAGTTGTATCGCCCCAAAGGCCACGCCGTAACCGCACATCATCAGGATTGTGGAGACCACAGTCACTCGAATCAGGTCAGGCGAGAAGAGTGAACCGAAGCTGGGTCTCGTAAGTGTTCCCGCTTTGCGTTTCGCTTCCCATGCTGGTGATTCCGGGAGGAATGGCCTAATGACGATCAAAGGAATCGCAGGCAACACACCTGATATCAGCGTGTATCTCCAGGCATCATGTGCATCATAGATCTTGGGAAAGATCTCAGCATACTGATTGCAATACCAATACGCCCCCGTCACCATCAAGCCGCCGAAAGAAGAGAATGCTTGCGTATATCCCAGTACCGCTTCCCGTTGCTTGGGATGCGTAAAGAGTTCCGCCAGCCAGGCAGTCGCTGCCACGAACTCGACACAAACGCCAATAAAAGTGAGACAGCGGAAGACCAGCAGCATTTCCGGCGTGGTGGCAAACCCTGAAGCAAGTGCCGAGAAGGCATACAGCAAAATGCTGTATGTCAGAACTCTTCGTCGGCCAAACCAATCAGTGAGGTATCCGCCGAGCAGACCGAAGATGCCACCACAGATGGCACTGGCATACATGATATAGCTGAACCAGTTCAGGATGGCTTGATTGCCCGATGCGGTAAACTGATCTACCTTCAGCAGTTGTTCCAGCGCCGGACGCCCGACGAGTGGCCAGACGAGCAGTTCGTAGATATCGAAGGCAAACCCGATGGCTGCAATCGTCATGATCAGCCAATGAGTGCTGGTAAACTTCGGGGCTGGTGCATCAGACATAACTTCACCTGAACGATTCGATCATTTTAAGTTAGTGAATAAGGTGCTGAGTGCTGAGTGCAGATTGCTGAGAAATACATGAGACTGATCCTCGGCTCATTCAACACTCAACTCCACTGGGTTCACCAATCCTCCTTGCCACTTGGCGGCCTCTTCCTATACTTCCACTTCCCATTTGATTGGAGTATACGTACGTCATGGCCAAGAAACGTGCACCATTACCGAAGCAAAAGTGTCGGTTCTGCACCCCGCAAGGTTGTCCGCGTCCTGCTTTCGTTGATTACAAGGATATCAGCGGCTTGAAGAAGCTCTGCACCGCTCAAGGTCGCATGTTCGGCCGCAAGCGTTCCGGCATCTGTGCTACCTTCCAGCGTGCAGTCAGCCAGGCTATCAAGCGAGCCCGCGTGATGGCACTCCTGCCCTACGTTGGCGAATAATCTCACTCATCGCATCTTGGATTGACAACTGGAGAATTGCACAAGCCCACGGTTTTACCGTGGGCTTGTGGCGTTGATGCATCGTTTCGTTACCGCATTCGATAGTGGAATCCGATCCCCACCGGTGGTGGCGGGCAATATTCATGAATCACAACCGGTCGCTCGTAGATAATGGGCCTAACAGGGCGACGTGAAGAATCCAGCATGGCATTGATGACATTGTCGCTCACCCCATAACTCTTGAGCGAAACGACATCATCTGAAGTAAGCTGGAAAACTGTACGGGTTGTCTGAATCTGCTTGATGATCGTCGATTCATGGACGTTCGATTGTGTCAGCTTGATGACATCATTCATGCTCATCGGCCCCTGTGATGTTGCCGACGCAGCGATCACAGCTTCCCGATGTTCCTTGCGATCTTCGGCGTTACCTACTGCTGCACCTGTGAGAGCACCTACTCCCGCACCCAGCAATGCCCCCGCCCCGGTATTCCCCGCAGCCTGTCCGATTATGGCACCTGTTCCTGCTCCAAGCAATCCACCGACTGCAGCACCTGTGCCTTCGTGGGTGGCACATCCCACCACCGGCACCAATAGAAACATCCAGGTGTAACGCATGGTTTCCCTCCTTGATGCACCCAAACAAGGTGCCTCAACTCGTCTCATCGACCAGCCAGGCACGTCAGCATCAGGAAAAATCAGAAGGGGCGTATACCCTTTTTGGTGAATTCGGTCAAGTTGGCTCAAGTTTTCTCAATTCATAATCTCCACCACTTTCGTCTGCAACTCGCCACCAGTCACATGCACCTGCCCTTTGCCATCCACGTAGACATTGACCTCGGATCGCACTCCGAACTCCGGCAGATAGATGCCTGGTTCGATCGAGAAGCAAGTCCGCTTCATGATCGTACGCTGGTCCTGCGTTTCCAGGTTATCGATGTTGGCGCCGTTACCATGGGTTTCCTGGCCGATGCTGTGGCCAGTGCGGTGGACGAAGTAGTCACCGTACCCTGCCTTGGTGATCACATCGCGAGCAGCCTGATCGACTTCCCAACCATGCACCGTCTGGTTGGCAGCAAAGCGTTGCTTCACAAGTTCAATCGCTGCATCACGAGCCGCAGCCACAATATTGAAGATCTTCGTGTACTTCTCTGGCACAGCTTTTCCGACGAAACCTACTCGTGTCAAATCGCTATACACTGCCCGAGGCTGCTTGAGCTTGGCCCACAGATCGACGAGGACAAAATCCTTTTCCCTGATCGGAGCATGACCAGTATCAAAGTGCGGATCGCCACTATGTTCATTCACTCCCACGATGGGTGGCGAATAGGTCGTCATTCCCACCGATTCAAAATAGGCCATGATGCGATCCTGCACTGTTTTTTCTGTCGTCTGGCCTTTCTGCCGAACTTCGTCCGCGATAAACTTCCAAACCAGATCGTAGGCTGCATTGGTCAGCTTGGCTGCAGCAAAGTGCATCTTCTCCTGTTCATCATCCCAGACAGCTTCAAAGCATTGAATCAGATCCCCTGACGACTTGACCTCGACTCCAAAGGATCGCACCAGTTCAATCGTCCCGGCATCCACCTTCGAGACATACGGAATAGCATTGCGAGGCGAGTACTCCATCGCCACCACCCTGGCATTGCCTACCAGATGCTTCATCCCTGCTTCGTACTGTTGCCAGGGCAGATAAACTGTCTTGTCGCTGCCCGGCAAATGATCGAGCGAGCCTGGCTCAATCCGATGCACCAGCTTACGGGGCTCTCCGCTCGCTGGCACGAAGTAAGCCCATCGCCGGGAACCTTGTTTCTCGGGAGTGATATCCACAATCCTCTGTGCCAGAACATTGCTGCCTCGGAAGTCGCAAAGCAGCCAGCCATCAAATCCCTGTTCTCGAATTGCCTTCTGGACTGCGGAGAGATCGAACATGACGAGTGTTTCCTATTGGAGATGATGTGGTTAGGGTATGCGGGGATGAATGAGTAGCTAGTATGTACTCAGGAATGATTAGGACGAATTGAAAATAGATCAGTTAGT
>CAYPJB010000062.1:0-15101 GCA_964410845.1 uncultured Bacteroidales bacterium
ATCCCAGCCCCCATCGTACTTTTCCGCACGTTCGACCGGGGCCAGGTGGTTCCAGTTGAGGGTCATCGTCAGTTCCTGCGAGACCACGATGTACCGCCTGAGCATTTCGGAGTATTCGAGGACACCTTCGACCTTGTCAGCCAGCCGCTTGATCAGTTCCAGCCCCTGATCCTCGGCCCGGCTTGCATACGAGAGTGACAGGATGGTGTCACGATTGAAAACCCGGCGGGCCGTCAGGCAGAAGGTGGCCATCTTCTCGATGTCGGTGCCGTGGAATTTGTCCACGGTCATCCCCAGTTTGCCAGTGAAGCCAGCGTCACGAAGGTCAGTCAGCACCTGGGTCAGGTGGGCTTCATCCCGATACCAGACGCCATTACTCATCACTTTGTCGAAGCGAAAGCCTAACTGGGCGGCCCGCTTGGCGACAGTAATCACGAACTCAGGATAGACGAACGGTTCGCCACCGGTGAAGCCGATCCGGCGGATGCCATAGTCGTGGGCATCTTCGAGGAAGCGGATGGCAGTTTCGATGGAAAGGCGATCTGTCCATTCGATAGGTACGCAACAATGCGGGCACGACAGATTGCACTGGTAGGTGCCTGCGAAGGAAACGTAATCAGGACGGAAGGATCGTTTCATGAGTCGAAGTTGCTGGTAGTGCCATGCGTTACCGAGTATAAGATAGGAGTTCTTACCTTCATTCCTGTAGTGCTATGCAATCGTTTCAGAATAAAGTGGCGGTCATCACCGGGGCGGGGTCGGGGATTGGCCGAGCGCTTGCGGTTGCACTCGCTCAGGCTGGGGCGGAACTGGCCATCTCGGATATTCATCTGGAAAACGTCACTAATACTGCTCAGCAGTGCCAACAACTGGGCGTGAAGGTAAAGCACTACCGGGTGGATACCGGCAGCCGGGATGCCATCTATGAGCATGCCGACGAAGTGGTACGAGATTTTGGTCGAGTGAATCTGGTCATCAACAATGCAGGTGTGGCTGTGACTGCCAGCGTGCAGGAGATGACCGATGAGGACTTCACCTGGCTGATGGATATCAACTTCTGGGGCATGGCTCACGGCTCACGAGCGTTTTTGCCTCATCTCATTGCTTCGGGTGATGGTCACGTCGTGAATATCTCGAGTATCTTCGGCATGGTCAGTGTCCCGAAGAATGCTGCATACAATGCGTCGAAGTTTGCCATTCGAGGGTTTACGGAAGCCCTTCGGCAAGAGATGCAGATGGACAAACTGCCCGTCGGCGTCAGTTGTGTGCATCCAGGAGGGATTCGTACCAACATAGCCATCAGCGGGCGGCGGGGGCCTAGCGAAGCGGGGCGGGATGTCGCAGCCAGCTTTGAACGAGTAGCCCGGACGACTCCTGAGCAGGCAGCGAAGGTGATACTCAAGGGTATTCAGCGGAACAAGGGCCGAATCTTCATTGGTCGTGATGCCCACATGATAGACCTTGTGCAACGTCTGCTGGGCATCGGCTATGAGAAGATCGTCGGGCCCAACTACATCAAGCGGGTGAACGGGAAGAAATGAGGCTATTTGCAGGGCACGCTGGGCGTGACTGCCCACGAGGAGATTCCTCTGCAACTTTAATCGCGATAAGTGACGAGAACCTTTCGTGGTGAGGCACGTGCAACGTGCCCTACAGATTTCTTTAGATTTTCACTCTATCTGCATGTACCATGACGCCTGGTTTCTGAACCTGAACAACATCGGCGATTCGCATGACCAGTTCCGTCGCAGGCACTCCACTCACACTTCGTTTTGCCATCTGGCTGGTTGCAATAGGTATCGGGGTGGCTGCCAGCTTTATTGACAAGGTGGTGTCATCGCCAACGATGGCATTGCGATGGCAAGCTGGATGTGGAGTGGTCTGCCTGCTTCTCCTGGTGGCGGGCTTCTCCCGAAATCTCCGGCAAGTGAATTGGAAGACCATCTTCTGGGGAATCGTTCTCCAGATTGGCCTGGCATTGCTGATCCTCAAAGCGGAATGGACCTGGGGCGAGAGCACGTACTCCGTTTATGAGTTCTTCCGCAGGCTTGGGTCTGCGATTCAGCAGTTCCTCGAGTTCACGACAGCAGGTACACGCTTTGTCTTTGGGGTGCTGGCTGATCGTGAAACCCTGGCCAAGGTATTTGGACCAAACAACAGTGTGATCATGGCCTTTGGTGTGCTGCCTACCATTATCTTTGCTTCGTGTTTCTTCTCGCTGCTCTATTATCTCCGCATCCTGCAGTTCTTTGTCTCGGTGCTGGCCAAGTCCATGATGTATGCCATGCGAACCAGCGGAGCGGAGACGCTTTCTGCAGTAGCGAATGTGTTCCTGGGGCAAACCGAAGCACCTCTGATTGTGAAGCCCTACATCAGCAAGATGACCCAATCGGAACTGCTGGCACTGATGGTCGGCGGCATGGCTACCATCTCGGGTGGCATCATGGCTGTCTACATTCAGATGGGAGCCGACCCGGTGGGCATTCTCGTTACCAGTGTCATGGCTGCTCCATGTGGCATGTATCTGAGCAAGCTCCTCTGGCCGGAGACGGAAACCCCGGAGACGCTGGGTAACGCCAAGGCTCCGGTAGAAGTTCCGTTCGCCAATGCCATCGATGCCATCTCGGCGGGAGCATCGGACGGCATGAAGCTGATGATCAACGTGATGGCCATGCTCGTGGCATTCCTGGCGCTGCTGGCCATGGCAAATTATCTGCTGGATTACACCTACGTCTCGATCTTCTCGGATGCGACACGAGCTGAATGGTTGGCCAAGTATGGCATCGTCAAGTTTGATCTGACGTACGTCTTCAGCAAGCTCTTTGCACCGCTGGCGTTTCTGATTGGGGTCACAAGTGAAGACATCTCCCGTGTTGCTGATCTACTGGGCATTAAGCTTGTAGGGAATGAATTCCTGGCATATGCCAAGCTGACAAGCGAGTACCACTATCAGACAGGATCATCGCCGATCAGTCATCGCTCATACATCCTGGCGACCTTTGCCCTCACCGGATTTGCGAACTTTGGTTCGGTGGGCATCCAACTGGGCGGCATCGGAGCACTAGCGGAAGATCGGCGCAGTGACCTGGCCAAGCTGGGGATGAAGGCACTCTTCCTGGGCTTCATCGCGACGCTGATCAATGCCGCCATTGCAGGGATGTTGATGTCAGATAAGTTGCAGAACTAAGCTGACTTCTTCAGCGGCGGTGTCTCGCCGGCACCCAGGCGATCCTGCACAAAGTGCATTAGTTCTTTCCAGGCATTCTCTTCCTGAGGCAGGCTGCGCAGGACAGCGTAAGCTGCCGTTTGCAACTGCTCTGCAGACTTGATCTGCTTCGATTCCAGTTTCTTGATGAAGTCCTGCATCGCACCGCTCGGCTTGCGGCCCCGGCACCAGGGCAGAATAATATCGATGGCAGCTGCAATATCATCCGCCATCGAGGGTTCAGTCGTTGTGGATAGGCCGGACAGCCAGCGAGGTTCGCCAGCACCGCAGATCTTGAGTTCGCCGGCTGGCGTGAGCAGCAAGCGGCCGGGATGGAGTTGGCCATGCACCAGGCCGGTGTGATGCAGTGCGGTTAACCCTGCAGCCAGTTGGACGACAAGCTTCAAAGCTACGGAAGCATCGGTAACAATCTGCTGCCATTCGGAGCCTGGCAAGCCGACCACCCACTCCTGGAGCACGGCTGGGCTGCCTGACATGGTAAGCGATTCGAAGGTGCCTGCCACGTTGGGATGCTGCACCTGAGCTGCCTGCGAGAAGAGGGTCTGGTACTCTTCCTTCCAGTGGGCATCCACCGAAGCAGAAAGTTGACGCAGCAAGGCTTCATCCCCGAGTCTCGGATCGAAGACGCGGTAGATCGTTTCCATCGTGCCGATACGAAGGCGGTCGATGACACGGAGTGGCCCGAGCACCAGCGATTCCACGCGACCTGTCTCGATGAGTTCCATCTGGAAGTTGGTGAGGAACTCATTCTGCAACAGACAATCGCGGAGCGACATTCGTTGCTTCTGGGCTTCTTCGATCAGCGTGTTGAGAGTAGTGGCATCAATCAGGCCCATGCCACTGAGCAAGTCAGCCAGGTGTTCATTGCTGCTGGCACGGGTTGATTTCAGAGGCAGAATCTGTGGTGGATCGTAGAGTTCTACATCGGCATCTTCTGCCGAATGGGGCAGCTTCTTTTCGGCCATGTCACGCAGCTTGACGCGGTACCAGCCTTGCATGTCGGAGAGGTGTTTGTTGACCTCGGAACGACGGAAATTGATGTCTCGTTCGCGATCCTGCAGCTCATTGGTGCGCAGTTCCAACCGGCTCTGGTTCTGTTCCAGTTGCCTGGCTCGTGAGGCCAGCCGTTCTTCCTTTTCACTGATATCCGACTGGCTGGCCTGCCATTGCCCAGCGAGCAGTTGTACCTGCGATTGCCAGTGCAGCACATCCTGCTTGAGGGCAGCTGCTTCCAGCCGTTGCTCATCCTGGAGACGTGAAAGCACCTGGTGTCGCTCTTCGTATTGAGCGACGAGAGATTGTACTTCGGCACGCTTGCTGGTGATCTCATCCTGGCAGCGTTGGCGGTACGCGTGTATCTCGTGGAGCTGCGTACGCAGTTGGGAACGAACGGTCATCACTCGTTCCAGTGCTGTTTCAGCGCTGCGAAGCAGTACAGGTAGCGATTCGGCGAACTGATGACGCGCAGTTTCCAGTTCCGCCTGCTGACCGAGTGCAGCATCTCGCTGGGACTGGGCGTCTCGGCGGTCCTGTTCAACCTGAGTGCGTTGTGCAATGAGCTGTTCTTGCAGATCATTCAGAGTATCACGATCCCGCTGTAACTGAAGGGCCTGCTCGTCGAGTGCCTGACGACGTGAATTCAAGGCATCTCGTTCGGCTTGGGTCTGCGTGTGCCAGGCTGCTTGCTGTGCCTGTAAAGCAGCTTCCGCTGACTGCACTTCCTGCAGACGAGCCTGGTAGGTTGTTTCGAGTGCCTGTTGCTCACTTTCCCGCTGGGTGAGAACGCTCATACGGCGACGCAGTTGTTCCTGGAGCGATTCGTGTGCTGATTCCGAATGCGACACGACCTGTAACTGTTGCTGCAACGCATGACGACGTTGATGCAGTTTCTGACGCAGGTGATTGACGCGTGCCAGTCGATGGTCGAGCAGTTGCTGCCGCTGCTCAAGCTCTGCCTGGGCTTCATCCAGCGAAGCTTGACGAGCAGCCAGGGCGGCTTCGACGGTGTCGCGTTCTGCCAGCACCAGTCGGGCAGATTCGATCTCGCTTCGCAACGAGGCATATTCTGCTTCGCTCGCAGCCACCCGTTCACGCCAAGAAGATTCGGCGAACTGCTGTTCCTTGATTTCGCGTGCCAGCACTTCCTGGCGATGGGCCAGCTCCGCTTCCAGGCGATCAAGACGCAAACGATCCTGCCCCAACTGGCGTTCCCAGTCGGTGCAGCCTTGCAGACGATCGTGCAGTGCCTGTCGCTCTCGCTCCAGTTGTTGTTGCAGCCGTTCGAGTTCCTGCTTGTCGGTATCGAGTGCGGCACGTTCAGACTGTTGGGCAGTGATCAGTGCTGATATCTGTTGCTGTCTTTGTTCCAGTTCATTCTGCAATCCATGCAGCCTGGGGAGTTCGCTGCTCCAGTAGTGTTCCGTTCGTTGCAAGGCCTGATCACGCTCGGTCAGTGATTGCTCTCGGCGATCGAGGGCATCCTGCTGACGCTGCAGACGGACCAGGTCGTCGTGCAGTTCCTTAGTCTTCTGGTCGTGTTCCTGCCTGAGAGAAGCCAGTTTTTCTGTCTCGCTTCGCTGGCTGGTTTGATCTGCGAAGAGCTGCTGCTGCCATTCTTCGAGCAGCTTGGCCTGCTTGGCCAGTTCGTTGCGTTCTTCGGTCAGTTGATGCTGAACAACCGCCAGTTGTGTTTGTGTTTCGTGCTGCTGGGCTGCTTCCTGGCGTAGCAGGCGTTTCTCGTCCTGCACTTTGCTGGCTGCGTTCCGCACCGCTTCACGCATGGCTACCACGGCATCGCGCCGCTGGCGATACTGCTGGTACAGGCTGTCACGCAGTTTCAGGAGATCAGTGCGAACTGCCTGCACATCTGCGGGCACATTGGGTACCGCGGCAGAGAGCGTGGCACGCAGTTGTTCCAGCTCCTGCCGTTCCGCCTGGAGTTGTTTTTCCTTCTCCTGTGCTTCTCGTGCCCGTACCGCGAGTGATTCAGCCTGGCGTTCCGCATCGCTTTCCCACTCAGCCCGATCACGTTCGAGTTGGGCTTTGAGCTCGGAAAGTTCGCCAGCAGGCAATGGCGCCGACGCCGGCGTACTGCGCAAGGCACTGAGTGGAATGTCAGCCAGGAAGTCGAGCTTGATGGTGATGGGCCCCAGAGTCAGTTCCTGCTTCACTTTCAGGAAGCTGACAGACTGAGTGGCATCGAATTGTCGAAAACGTAGTCCGCCAGGCACCACTGAGGCAATCGCGAGTAGCGAGGTGGTATCAGATGCAGGTATGTCTGCATGGGAGATTCCGCCGATGACGATGGCATCCTGCCGGAATTCATATTTCTGTTCACCCTGGTCAGTACGTACCGTCAGCCGAACCAGTGGTAAACTGGTTCCAGGCTTAGTCGCTGGACTATGCGGTATGAACTGCGGCATGTTGCGCGTTGTCCCCCCAGACGGGCGGACCATAGCCAGTTCCTTGAGTTATGTGAAGAGTAGTTGTCTGCTTTTTGACAGGATGATGACAGGTAGCGGAACTTGAGACCTTTTGTCTGAAATTCGATAAATAGGCACGTTGACTGGCTAACTTTGTCATCTTGGCAAGCTTTACTGAATACGCCAATTCGCCCATATCTGCCGAAAACATCAAAGATACCTGCTTTAACATCCGATGCTAATAGTGCGGTGTAACAGCGCTAGCCAAGGCACCTATTCCGCTCAGGATGCCAGGCTTTCGGGAGCTGAGAAATGATTCGTAGCATGAAAACGATACTGTTTCTGATGCTGGCTGGCACCAGTCTTGTCACAGGTTGCCAATCGTGCCCCTGTGATGATGTGAACTTTGTGCCCGATGTTCCTCGTGAACTTTCGATGGTGACTCACCCCACCTATACCATTGCAGCACCCGATATTCTGCTTATCGATGCTATCCGGGTGGTGCCACTACCACCTTATAAGCTGAGTCCGATGGATTCGATAGCCATCAGCGCACCGAAAGCACTGCCTAATGAGCCCCTGCAGGGTGTCTACCCCATTGAACCCGATGGTGGCGTGAACCTGGGAGCCAGCTATGGCAAGGTTTCTGTAGTGGATAAGACCGTGGATGAAGCCAAGGTCATTCTGGAGAACCATCTCAAGACCGTTGTTGGCCTCGCTGATCCACGTGTGACAGTCAGCCTGGCCCAGTATCGCGGGATGCAACAGATCAAAGGCGAACACATGGTTGGACCGGATGGCACCATTCGCCTGGGGCTCTATGGTTCGGTCTATGTGGCAGGCATGACGCTTGACGAAGCCAAGGCTGCAATCGAATCGCACCTGACCAAATATCTCCAGAAGCCTGAAGTATCTGTGGATGTCTTCGCCTATAATAGCAAAGTGTTCTATGTCATCACCGATGGTGGCGGCTTTGGCGAACAGGTCATTCCGCTGCCAGCGATGGGTAACGAAACTGTTCTTGATGCCATGTCGAAGGTGGGCGGTTTGCCTGCGGTGGCTTCGAAGAAACGCATCTGGGTAGCACGCCCTGCACCTGCAGGCAATGGCCCTGATCAAACTCTGGCTGTGAACTGGAATGCCATCGTACAAGGGGCCAACACCACGACGAACTATCAGATCTATCCAGGCGACCGTGTGTACGTGATGGCAGAGCCATTGGTCACTGCTGATACGATGCTGGCCCGATTCATCTCGCCCATCGAACGCATCCTCGGTGTAACATTGCTGGGTAATTCGACAGGCCGAGCACTGACTGGACAGCAAGGGGGACAGGGGCAGGGCGGTTTCTAAGTAACTACTGGTCTTGAACAACCGACTAGGACATACTGGAAGCTGCCTGCACAGCTTCCAGGACTACCGAGGTGAACTATGAACCGATTTTCTTTCATCGCAACTGCCGTACTAGCCCTGGGTGTTTTCACGAGTGAAAGCCAGGCACAGCCTGTCAATCCTGCTCCGCCAGGCAATTCACTCAACACCTTAAACCTGCTGCGTGGTGGCAGTCCAGCCTTGAACTACTTCGGCATGGTTCGCCCGAACACTATGAATCAAAATGCCTGGATGAGTGCCCAGCAGCAGATCAACACCCTTAGTCAAAATGAACAAAACACACAGGCAGGTGGCATCCGCCAGACCGGTGTTGGCGCCACTTATATGAACTATGGGCATTACTACCCACGTGCCGGCGGTGGCGGAGGCGGTCGACCTGGTGGTGCAAACCCCGGTGCTCGGAGATAACTCATTCACTATCTAGCGATACCTCGCTCAGGAGATAGACCATGACACGGATGTTACTGGCTAGCCTCGTTACACTGCTGCTGTCTCAGTTGGCATCAGCGACTGATAGCTGCATCACGCCGTACGGTAAGAGGCCATTCAGTTCCCCCAAGGCGCCATGCCCCAACGGTGTGCTAGCTCCTGGCGTTTGCTTTGGCTACCATGCTACCCGCTGGACACCCTGGCAACTCGCTTGTCAGGACTGTGGTGCTGCTGTTTCCCAAGTGGCAACCGGGACAACCGTATCTACGAAAGGCATCATCCTGTTCGAGCAGCCTGCCAAGCCTGCACCTGCCACACAATTGGTTCCTTCACCTGAGCAGGTGAAGCCGATGCCGCCAGTCAGGCCGTAAACTATACGTGCCAGTTTTCAGCAGAGACTAAGAAGCCAATCAAATGATTGGCTTTTTCTGTTTAGCAATAATCAAGAATGATCTTCTGATACATGATTTCAGCCGTTGAATGTTGAGGGGGATGCGAAGAATGGAAAAGAGAGGAAAATGAAAATTCTAAGTTGCAATGCTTGGAGAGTAGAACTAGATTAATGAAACGTCATAGTGACACACTTGTAATGTCCGTAAGGATCGCGAAACATGCGTCGAACACTGCTTACTTTAGCCATGATGGTCATGGTAACCGGTTCTGGTTTTGCACAGGTTGACATCCTCGGATACTCATTCGAAGGTGCAACAGGTGGTGGAACCACTGCTCCTACATACGTTGATGGTACGCTCGTCACTTCATCCACGAACATGACAAATGTTGGTGGAACCAGTGCTCTCGTCGCAGGTGGTCAGGCTTCATTGCTGGCTGCTTTCCCAAACTCACAAAACAATTCTTTCCGTATTACCGATTTCTCCAACGGTACAACTCGATTCTCGTTCACATTTACCGTAGGCGCTTTTCCAATCAACCTGCAAACCTTTTCATTCGATGCGACTACAGATGGCAGTACTGTAGCACCAACGAATTGGTAGTTATTTGTTAATGGTATTCTTGCAAGTAATGGTGTTACTGCTAACCATACACTAAATGCAACGCCTCAGGTCCCGCTCTATGCTGGTGCATTTTCTGGATTTAACGGACTTACTGGCAACGTAACCGTAGATCTCTATGCCACGACTGGCAATGCCACCGGCACTTGGCGACTTGATAACTTTACCATGTCAGCAGTTCCTGAACCTGCTACCTACGCCTTGATGGGAATCAGTGGTATTGCCGTTGGTGCATACACCTGGATTCGCCGTCGTAACCTTAACAAAGCACTAGAAGGCAAACTGCCAACTGCTTAATCAGAACTTTGAATCTCTTGGTAAAGACCAGTCGTTGACTGGTCTTTTTCATTTCTTCTCAGGTAATGTCGAATTTGTTGAAGTGAACTGTCGAAGTCCGTTTGATCAGTCCTAACCTTGAGGTGTGGGTACGTCCATTTTTCCCAGTTCTGGTATGCCTGTCGAACCATCTCGACAGTGCGATCCTTGGCGAGATGCGATTCCTTGTCACTTTCCACTCGTTTCACCAGCGTCTCCAACGATGCCTGGCATTCGAGCACATAGAACTCGCACCCCCATTGTTTCACCCATTCAAGCAGTGTTTCCACTTGATAGCGTTTGGAATAAGTCCGACCGTCGATGATCACTGTTCTTTCGGGAAAGTGACGCAGGTGATAGCCCACCAGTTGGTAGAGTACATCCATGCAGAAATCGTTCTGCCGGGAGTTGTACTCTACCTGCTCAGGAGCAAAAAGGGCTGCCCGAAGAACGTCTTTATTCAGTAACACAGCCTGCAGATCAGCAGCCAGTGCCGTGGCCAAAGTCGATTTACCACTGCCAGGTAGACCGGCAAAAACGATCAAACGTCCCATGTTCTTCCTCGCTTTTCCATCGACAACGCACTCGTCAGAGGGTATCCTGAAGGTCTGCCAGTTATCCTGCCAGTACCCTTCGAGCCAAACTGATGTTCATCCGTTCGATAATGATTGCCTGCGTGGTTTGCCTGGTGGCCTGCACCGTACAGGATGCTGCCGAGCCACCTGCCCAGCATACCATCAACTTTAATCGCCAGATACTTCCGATTCTTTCTGATCACTGCTTCGCCTGTCACGGTCCCGATGAGAAGACCCGCAAGGCGGATCTCCGTCTGGATACCAGGGAAGGGCTTTTCAGCAAGATCGATGGTGATCACTTCGTCGTAAAGCCCAAGGATGCGGAAGCATCATTGCTGGTGGAGCGCATCACTAGCAGCGAAAAAGACAAGGTGATGCCACCGGCCAAGTTTAACAAGCCTTTGAAAGCTGAGCAAAAGAAGCTGCTCGAAGAATGGATCAAGCAGGGCGCACCCTGGTCCAGTCACTGGTCGTTCGCTGCTCCCAAGAAAGTTGCAGTTCCCAAGGTTCAACCGGCTGACTGGAACAAGAACCCGATTGATGCCTTCATCCTGGCCAAGCTGCAGGAACTCAAACTCACACCTTCTGAACCTGCAACCAAGGCAGCATTACTTCGCCGTGTGACGCTGGATTTGACCGGGCTTCCACCGACACCGGATGAACTGGATGCTTATTTGCGAGATGCCTCCCCTCAAGCTTACGAGAAGGTGGTGGATCGTCTGCTCGCCAGCCCTCGCTACGCAGAACACCAGGCCAGGCAATGGCTGGACGTGGCCCGTTATGGCGATACGCATGGCCTTCACCTCGATAACTATCGCGAAATGTGGCCATTCCGTGACTGGGTGATCAAGAGCTTTCAGCGGAATCAGCCCTACGATCAGTTCATCACTGAACAGCTTGCTGGTGATCTGCTTCCTGAGCCTACGCTCGATCAACTGATTGCCACGGGCTACAACCGATGTCATGTCACTACCAGCGAAGGTGGCTCGATTGAAGAAGAAGTCTACGTTCGCAATGTTGTCGACCAGGTGGATACCTTTGGCACGGTGTTTCTGGGTTTAACTGTAGGTTGTGCCCGCTGTCACGATCACAAATACGATCCGATTTCGATGAAGGAGTATTATCAGTTCTTTGCCTTCTTCAACAGCATTGATGGATCGCCCATGGATGGCAATGCAGCTCGACATGCGCCCATTACCAAGGTGGGTACGCCGGGGCAGTTGGCCAAACTCGACAATCTGCAGAAGCAAATCGACGTAAAGAAAGCCAGGGTGAAGGAACTTCTGGCGGGCATCCAGTACGTCGAACCCAAGAATACTAAGGTGGAGCCGACCAGGCGTGCCGACTATGTCTGGATCGATGACAGCATTCCTGCCAGCACCACGATAGGCAACGATGGTGGTGCTGCTGGTCAGTGGAACTTCGTTACTTCGCCGACACATCCCGTTTTCAGCGGAAGGCTGTCCCACACACGGCAAGCCACTGGTCTCAGTCAGCATCTCATCATGGATGCCAAGCAGGGGCTTGTTGTTGGTACCGGCGATTCACTCTTTGCGTATGTCTATCTGGATCCCAGGAATCCTCCCAGGGAAATTATGTTGCAGTGGAACACGGGCGACTGGAATCACCGTGCTTACTGGGGGGAGAACAAGATTGACTGGGGCACCGATAAAACAGGTTCCCGACAACATATGGGGAGCCTGCCAGAACCAGGACGATGGGTACGCCTCTCCATACCCATTGCCAGGGTGGGTTTGAAGCCCGGCCAGATCATCTCTGGCTGGGCCTTCACTCAGTTCGATGGGGTTGTCTATTGGGATAAGGCTGGCATCAACACCCGTACCCCGCAAGGCGAGATCAAATTCGACAGTCTCAGCGCCTGGTTGAACTATGAGCAATCACTGGGCGGAGCCAAGTTGCCTGGCCCGGTGCAGAAGTTGATCAAGATTGCAGCGGAGAAGCGTACCGAGGAACAGAAGAAAGAATTGCAGAACTACTACCTGGAGTATGTCAACCCAGCGACCAAGGATCGATTCACGCCACTTCATCAGGAGATAGAAAAGCTCACGAAAGAACGAGCCGACTTCGATGCCAGCATACCGGCGACGATGATCTTCAAGGAACGCAAGGAGCCGCGACCTTCTTATATCCTGAAGCGAGGTGAATACGATCAGCGGGGTGACAAAGTGGAACGAGGTACCCCAGCCATGTTTCCACCGATGAAGAGTGATGCCCACAAAGATCGTCTAGGTCTGGCCAAGTGGCTGCTCGATCCTGCACACCCCATGACCAGTCGCGTGGCAGTCAATCGGTTCTGGCAGCAGGTCTTCGGCACCGGTCTTGCCAAAACGACTGAAGACCTGGGACAGCAGGGCGAACCACCCACCCATCAGCAGTTGCTGGATTGGCTCGCTGTTGATTTCCGTGAATCAGGCTGGGATGTCAGGAAACTGATGAAGCTGATGGTGATGTCGAATACGTATCAGCAGTCTGCCAGGGTAACAGCAGATCGCTATGCTGCTGACCCGGGCAACCGCTATTATTCTCGCGGGCCACGCCATCGTCTCGATGCCGAGATCCTGCGTGATCAGGCACTCTTCGTCAGTGGCCTGCTGGTGGAAACAGTCGGTGGACCGAGTGTGAAACCACCTCAGCCTTCGGGGCTGTGGGAAGCGGTGGGATATGTGTCGAGTAATACTGCCAACTTCAAAGCGGATACCGGTGTGGAGAAAGTCCATCGCCGCAGCTTGTACACCTTCTGGAAGCGGACTGCGCCTCCACCACAGATGTCGGCAATGGATGCGCCTTCGCGGGAATCGTGTACCGTTCGCCGGGAACGCACCAACACGCCTTTGCAGGCATTGCTGCTGCTGAACGAGACGCAGTACGTGGAATGTGCACGAGCACTGGCGCAGCGAAGCATGACGACTGCACCATCAGCAGATGCTCGGCTCAAGTTCATCGTCAAGAGCGTGCTGTGTCGTGAGGCGGAGACGCAGGAACTGAGTATTCTTCGCACAGCGTACGAAGACCATCTCAAGAAATATCAGGCTCAACCGGCTGAGGCAGAGAAACTGCTGACGGTAGGTGAGAGCAAGCCGAACGAGAAACTCGACAAAGAGGAACTCGCTGCCCTTACCATGGTGGCGAACATCGTGCTGAACCTGGACGAGGCGGTGACAAAGTAAACGTTCTTTTACTCCGAGGACTAACGCTCCTCGTTCTTTATCTAACAACGAACAACGATCAACAAGCAACTCCTATGAACCCATTTACTGAATCTCTCAATCTCTTGACCCGCCGTCAACTCTTTGCCAAGGGAGCGTTGGGATTGGGTAGCGTTGCACTCTCTTCCCTTTTGCCTGGCATGATGCAGGCAGGGGATAAGCAGTCCAAGGGGGGCATTCCCGGCCTGCCGCATTTCGCACCGAAAGCCAAGCGGGCGATATACCTGTTTATGAACGAAGGGCCGTCCCAGATGGATATGTGGGACTATAAGCCGAAGATGAACGACTTCTTCGATAAGGATCTTCCCGAATCGATCCGCAAAGGGCAACGGCTCACCACCATGACCAGTGGTCAGACACGCTTTCCGATCGCGCCATCGAAGTACAAGTTCAGCCAGCATGGCAAGAATGGCACCTGGGCCAGCGAACTCATTCCGCATACTGCCAAGATCGTTGACGAGATCGCTCTGATCAAATCAGTCTGGACTGAGGCGATCAATCATGACCCTGCAGTCACCTACATCTGCACCGGCAATCAGATTCCTGGCAGGCCCAGTCTTGGTGCCTGGTTGAGCTACGGCCTGGGTACGATGAACGAGAACCTGCCCGAGTTCGTGGTGATGACAGCGTCGTGGACAGGCCGCAAGGAAGCGCAAGCCATCTACAATCGCCTGTGGGGTTCAGGTTTCTTGCCGAGCAAGCATCAGGGGGTAGCGCTGCGGTCGAAGGGCGATCCGGTGCTGTTCCTCTCGAATCCGCCTGGCGTTGATGCCAGTACACGACGCAAAACACTCGACGCCATTGCTAGGCTGAATCAACAGCATTACGAACAGATGACTGATCCGGAGACGCAGACTCGCATTGCCCAGTACGAGATGGCGTTCCGCATGCAGACCTCGGTGCCTGAACTCGCTGATCTGAGCAAGGAACCCAAGCACATCCTCGATATGTATGGCCCTGATGTGCTCAAGCCCGGGACGTTTGCTGCCAGTTGTCTGCTGGCACGACGGATGATTGAAAGGGATGTCCGCTTCATCCAAATCTTCCATCGTGGCTGGGATCAGCATTTCAATATCGCAGGCGATTTGCCCAACCAGTGCAGGGATGTTGACCAGGCCTGCTACGCCCTTATCACTGATCTGAAACAACGGGGGTTGCTCGACGACACCCTCGTGATCTGGGGTGGCGAGTTTGGCCGTACCATCTACTGCCAGGGCGGTCTGACGAGAGAGAACTACGGCCGCGATCACCATCCCCGCTGCTTCACCATGTGGATGGCAGGTGGCGGCATCAAGCCCGGCATCACCTACGGCGAAACCGACGACTTCAGCTACAACATCACCAAAGACCCCGTCCACATCCACGACCTCAACGCGACCATACTGCATTGTTTAGGCATCGACCACAAACGCCTGAGCTACAAGTTCCAAGGACTCGATATCCGCCTGACGGGGGTTGAAGAGCACGCGGCGGTGAAGGGGATTTTGGTGTGATCGCTGTTT
>CAYPJB010000063.1:0-14930 GCA_964410845.1 uncultured Bacteroidales bacterium
AGGCACGCATCGTGGCCGGAGAGTTCCAATGTCGAGGGGATGAGTCGTTCGCCGAGCCGGGCTGCGAGCTTGCGACCGGTGGTATCGTGGCCGGTGAAGACGACGTAGTCGATGTCTGCTTCCGCCAGCTTCGGCCCCCACTCACGTTCTGCTGGAAGCACATGCACCAGATCATCCGTGACGCCCGCCTGTCGTAGCCACTGGGTAGTGACTTGTGCAGTACGTGGTGCGATCTCGCTTGGCTTCCAGATAACAACGTTCCCTGCCGCCAGGGCTTGTACGATCTGCACGCCGTTCAGGAACAGGGGGTAGTTCCACGTACCAATGATGCCAACGATACCGCGAGGCCGACGGGTGATGATGTCCCGTTCGCCTGCGAAAAGGTTAGGGGTATCGAAGATAGAGACTGTTCTGTTTTTGAGAATGCCCTTGGCCCGCTTCTCCAGGAACTGGCACGCTGCAGCAGTTGGAAGCAACTCCGCAGCGATGGTCTCGCCACGAGGCTTATGAATGTCTGCATCGAGTGCTTCCACACACGCCGCTTCCATTGCAGGTAGCGTTTGCCGAAGCTGACGGATAACCTGCAACCTGTCACGGAGTGGCAATTTCGCCCACTGTGCCTGCCGTTCCCGCAATCGATGCATCACTGCCGCAGAAAGAGGAGCAGGTTTGGCAGCAACTTCCATCGTGGTGGACATGGCAATCTCCAGTGACCTTTGTCATATTACCAGATTATGCTTAGCGTGTGAGTATGGAGAGAACGTGCCACCGTTTCATCGCTCCGCAACGGTACCAAGCTTAAGTTCGCCTCACACTGTCACAGAGTAGAGAGGCAGTGGCATCCGTGCGATGCCTTCTCCACCGTCGCAGCTCAGATAGCAAAGTAATCACCAGTGCCACGCCAAGTGCCCAAGAGCAGATCAGCAGCCAGGGTTGATGGAGAGGATAATCATATGTTCGTAGTTCGATGAGTTGATCAAAGCCTGAAAGGACGTTCAGCGATTTTCCATCCTTAGAGAGATAGACCGTCGTTTGATTTTGAGGAACACGCAAGGTTCTTGCCAACTCCCCGGTAGTGCCACTGATGAACAGAAGTTGGCCAGTCTTTATGGGTTGAATGCCAAGCCAGGTTCGTAGCCTGCTGAGGTACTCCTTGACTAGCCCATTCATTTTGTCATTCTCGATATTTCCCTGCATGAACACCATGGTTGGCCCCGGCAGCGTGTTTACGAGATAGTAGTAATAACGCTTTTCATCAGATTCTGGATGATTGCCGGTATTCAAGCGAGACGTGTTTAGTAGCTTATCGGTCGCTAAATGACGTATTGCCCAGTAGCAGCCGGGTAGAGATTCAGTTGCATTGCTGTCGATTCTCCGAAAGTGCGACCAGTAATATGCAATGCAGTTTTGTTCCGCCGTTTGATCAAAAGAAAAAATATGCGTCTGAATTTCAGGTAGATGTTTCTCCAATGGTGGTGGTTTCACTTCCGCAAGCTGGATCACTTGGATTTGCTTATTGCTGACAGTGACAAGCAAATGATCGCCCTGTAGATTGGTTGCCTTGCTTACTGGCGACGATGCTGTAGCAAAGAGAAATTCCGGAGTGACGAGCCCCTCTGGAAGTTTCATGGCTTGCTGCACCTGACCAGATGGAGCATCAATCCAATGCCAGAAGTACTGCTTCTCCATTCCATGGACCTCACAGGTCTGAACCACGATGGATTTGCTGTCGCTGGCAAACTTCACATGCACGTCAGCTAACAATAGTGCCTGAGGTTCATTGGGATGAATGGTGAAAGATGTTCGTGTCACGCCAGAATAGCCATCGATGATTTCGCATCGAATAGTGTCCTTTACATACGTTGCCAGGAGAATGGTCTGCGCATCAGGCGATAGCTTACAGTCAACAAAGGCTACTTTGGTTACCGGATCGATATCACGATAGATGGTATAAGGATCAATAGATTCGTGTTCCCAGACTTTCTTGGCTTGTAGTGTGTCGGGACGCCAGCGATGTAGCTCCAGCAGTTCCTTCTTGCCAGCACCTCGATGTCTTTTCGCGACCAGATAAGCAAGTGAGCCATCGGCTGCGAATCTGAAGTCATTGATGTATTCCGCCATGCAGAATACTTCACGTTGCGAGTGCATATCGTGAAGTGCAAATCGGGAGAGATACGCTCCATGACCGCTGGCAATCCCAGTAGCTAGTGAGGCAAGATAGCTCCCGTCCGGAGAAATCGCATGTCCCAAGCTGCAATATGAACTATCAAAAGGGAACGTTGCAACAGTTCGTGGCCTCGGCTCCATCCACCAGGACAGCATCAAGAAAGTCGCAGTCAGGCTTATCAGCCCCGGCCAGAACCGCCACATCCGTTTGAACCTTGTTGACTTCATCTCGCTGATCATAACAGAATCGCCTGGAATCGCATACATCCCAACGTAACGAGGTGGATAACGTTTCCTACCTCCATTTATGTAGATTCCTGATAGCACCTGTAAGTTTTCGCCGCTACGATGAAGGACCTCCCCAGGTGCCATGCGATGGAAGCTATCTTCGCTCTCTTTGGAATCTTCGTCGCGTTTGTCGTCATCATGCTGTTCAGCCTGTTCATCAGGTGGATCAGCAGTTTGATCTTTCCGTCTCACCTGACACATGAAGTAGAAGAACTTACCAGGCGTGTTAGTCAATTGGAAAAGAAACTCAGCTCACTCCATGCCGAATTGAAACCATCGAAAGTAGACGAAGCACCTGTACTCAAGGAAGAAGTACCCGCACCTATAGCTTCTATCACCCCCACCCCGACACCAGTCGTCGAACCGGTTGCTGAAGAGTCTGTACCTGTTGCATCACCAGCGGTGGTGGCACCTGAAGATGTGCTGAAACAACAAGTGCCCATTGATACGGATGCTCTCGAACGCTACGTCGGCCAGCGTCTCATTGGCTGGGCGGCAGTAGCTCTGGCTATCTTCGCTATCGGCTTCTTCATCAAGTATGCCTACGACAAGGGTTGGATCATTCCTGAAGGCCGTGTCGCCATCGGTGAACTCATCGGAATTGGCCTGATCACTGCTGGTTGGCGACAGCACCGCAAGGGCAATGCCCTTGGCAGCCAGATGCTGCTAGGCTGTGGCATTGGTGCATGCTACCTGGCCACCTATGCTGCCTTTGGTTTCTATGATTTGATTTCGCAACCAACGGCTGGCGTCTGCATGAGCATTGTCATGCTGATGGCCGGCTGCCTGGCAGTAGTCACGAATGCCTTCTCGCTTGGCATGCTCACCATCCTGGGTGGATTGCTCACGCCGTTGCTGTTGCAATCGACGATCGATCAACATGTCAGCCTGTTCATGTACCTGGCGATGTTAGTAGCCAGCATCTATGCGGTCTACCTGTGGAAGCCGTGGCCCGCGCTGCGCAGTCTGGTCTGGGTTGGTGCACTAATTCACTTCAACTTGTGGTATGGCACCTACTACAACATTAATGCTCGACCAGCCTGCTACCTGTTCCTGGGCTTGCTGGGCTTCATCTCTGCAGTGCAAATCCTCTGGTACAATCGTAGGCGCAACACTACTCAGGAAGACTGGATACTCTTCCTCATAACACCACTCGTGATCTTTGCGATCGTCTGCTTCCTGATGAGGCCTGATCAGCAGCAGTACCGTGGCAAACTCGCCATCGCTTTGACACTGTTCTACGGCTGCATTAGTTACTTCACCTGGCGGGGACGGCAGCATGATTACAGCCAGTTCCAATTACCTCTGGCTGTCTCTCTAATCTGCATGTCAGTAGCTATCCCGCTGGAACTTGGTGTAGGCTGGATTGGGATCGGCTGGCTGACCCAGGGGGTTCTCCTGTGGGCAGCGGGACTCTGGCGACACGAACGGCTGGTACAATTGTTCGGCATCGGAACGCTCGTCATTGGCACCTTGCGTATTTTTGTTCACGATGTCTATCTGCATCAACCTGTTAGTACAGTGCCTTTCCTGAATGCGACGGCCTTGCCGGGCCTCTGGCTCAGCGCCAGTTGGGCTATCGCCAGCGGGTTAGCTTTTCACTTCAAGGACAGACTCGCCAACAACCCCAAAGTGGGTATCGCCTTCACGATTGCTACCGTGTGGCTCTTCTGGATCGTGTTTAACATCGAAGTCTATCCCTATTTCAAAACATGGGATTGGACGCCACGCTGGCTGGGCGTTGTCTGGATGGCTATGGCGATTGCGTTTTACTGGTGGGGTTGCCAGCGTGGTTATCTGGAGTGGCGGCTTTCTGCACTGTTGATGATCAGCTTCTCCGTCTTCCGCAGCCTGCTCCCCGACTTACCCGTTCGCCGAAGTGAAGCTTTCATCCCCTTACTGGATCAACAGTCGCTGCCTGTCTTATTTACTGCAGCGTTGCTACTGGCGCTCAGGCCCATCCTGATCCGCTACGAAACGACTTTCCATCCCGATGAAAAACAGTTCAAACCCATCACCGGCTTGACAGCCCTGGCGATGATCTGGTTAATGCTCTCGCTGGATACGTATCAATTCTGTGTCGTCCAATATCCAGCACAGGAACTGCTGCCTCATGCAGTGCTTTCCGTGGTCTGGTCGCTCTATGGTGCCTTGCTGCTGGCCATCGGCTTCTGGAAGCATTTGTCCACCCTGCGATGGTCAGCTATCGGCATCTTTGGCCTGACGCTGGCCAAAGTGCTCCTCATCGATCTAGGCTGGCTTTCCGGCCTCTACCGCATCATGGCACTGCTGCTGATTGCGTTGGTGCTTGCTGCGGTAACTTGGACGTACCAACGTCGAAAATAGTGAGGTCGGAATTATCAAGAAAGTGAATACCATCAAGGCCCAGTGAGACTGGTTTTGATGCTGTGGCTTTCCAGTCGGCCTTGGCGGCCTTCGAGCCTGATGGTCCAATCCTGGTGAACCCAGAAATCGACTTGTTCACGACGGGTGAAGCTGATGCTGTCGGTACCTGATTCACCTGCATCAAGATGCCCGACGGTGAAGCCTTCCTTTTTCAGAAATGCATATGCCTCGTCTAGTGTCATGCCGGGTTTGAGCTTCTGTTCCATCGCGGCAGTTAACTGCTCCTCGGTCATATTCTTCGTCAAGTCTCCAGGCCTCGGACTGAGGGCATGACAACCCGCCACGAGACTGCATGCCAGAAGTACGCTACAGATTTTCATGAGCAGATTGGCACCAAAGAGCAATTCACGCTCATAACGCAAGGTTCAACATGGTGCAAGTGTGACCGGTACAATCCAGCGATTGATGCCTCGATTTCGTTGCTTCTGATGATGCAGTGCGATGATGTGGCCAACACTATTGCCGGTAAAATGAGGCAGAGTACTCTCATTGTGAAGATTCCTTAGCAATCCCCAATTCCCTGCAACCAAGCCCGTTTCCCCACGAATACTCTTGCGTTCAAACGTTTGTTTGATATAGATGTATTAAACAAACGTTTGAATGACGAGCACTGAAATGGACGATACTCCCAAATACCGATTGCTCGATGCCGCCGGGGCCTGTTTTGCCCAACAAGGCTATGCAGGCGCTGCGGTGCGGGATATCTGCCAGTCGGCAGGGCTCAATATTGCGTCCGTGAACTACTACTTTGGCGACAAGGAACGGCTCTACGCTGAAACAGTGAAGTACGCCTGTGAGAAGTCTGCAGCCAAATATCCGATGCCCGATTGGCCAACTGATATGCCTGCTCACGAAAAACTCAGGCATTTCATCACTACCTTCGTCAATCGTCTTCTCGACGCTGACAACAAGCCTTGGCAAACGCAGATCATCATGCGGGAAATGGCTCAGCCGACGTCTGCCTGCTTTGAATGGATGCGTGACTATGTACAACCGATGGCAGAAAAACTGAAGGCAGTGCTTGCTGAGATCACTCATGAACCGGTGACGACGGATCGCGCCTACATGATTGGCTTCAGTATCGTGGGCCAGTGTCTTTACTACCGACAGAACCGTCCCATTGGTGCAACCCTCATGGGCGAAGAACGTTTCATGAAACTGACACCGGATGTGGTAGCGAAGCATGTGTACGACTTCACTGCGGCAGCGTTAGGTTTGGCTCAGCCGATGCTCGCGCCACCTCTTCGAACCAAACACATCCAGACGAAAAGTCGTGCTATCGCTGTCAAGGGGCGAAAAACATGAACTGGGTAGCCTGGAAAATGCTGACAGGCGATAGGGCCAAGTACTTCGGCCTGATCTTCGGCATCGCCTTCGCCTGCCTACTGATGGCCCATCAGATGTCGATCTTCTGCGGCATCATGCGCCGCACTGGTGGGCGCATCGTCGATGTGCGTGAAGCGGAGATTTGGGTCACCCAGCCCAACGTGCTTTATGTGGAAGAACTCAAACCAATGCCAGATACCTACCTGTATCGGGTGCGCGGGGTTCCTGGTGTGGCGTGGGCCGTGCCTTATATGAAGAATCAGATTCAGATTCGCTTCCGCGATGGCACCTTCCGCAACGTCCTGATGATTGGCATCGATGATGCCACGCTGATCGGTGCTCCGACAACCATGTATGCGGGGAGTCTCGCTGATCTGCGAAAGCCCGATGCCTTCATCGTCGATAAGGCTGGTTACACCTTTCTTTGGCCTGAAGACAAAGGGGTGTACCACATAGGCAAAGTCGTTGAGATCAATGACCACCGTGCGGTGCTGGTCGGTGTATGCGATTCCTTGCCGACGTTTCAAACGTTGCCCGTTCTCTTTACCCGTTACAGCCAGGCGCGGGTGTATGCACCCCCGGAACGCAATCAGCTTTCCGCCGTGCTCGCTCACGCCGAAAATGGGGTAAATGTCGATGAAGTGTGCAAACGTATCAACGAGCAGACCGGGCTCTCGGCTCTTAACGACGAAGCCCTCTACTGGAAAACCATTCAGTACTACCTGAAATCGACTGGTATCCCGATCAACTTCGGTATCACGATCTTCCTCGGTTTCTTCGTCGGTGCAGCCATAGCTGGGCAGACGTTTTACCTCTTCGTGATTGAAAACCTGAAACAGTTTGGCTCCCTGAAAGCCATGGGGCTGAGCAATCTCCGTATCGTCGGCATGATTCTGGTGCAGGTCATCATTGTGGCCATGATTGGTTATGCCGTGGGGATGGGGCTGTGTGCTGCGTTCTTTGAAGGCACTAAGAACCAGGTCCACCTCGCAGGTTTCTACCTGATGTGGCAGATCGGTGCCATCGTTGCTGTGGCTGTCTCGGTGATTGCTCTCTGTTCCAGTTTCCTGGCGATGCGCAAGGTGCTGCTCCTCGAACCAGCCGTGGTCTTCAAATAGCGAAAGGGATGTATGCCTGCTCTGCTTGAGAGACCTGCGACAGTAACAGTCGACATGGAAACGGCCCGTTACGCTGTGCGCTGCCAGGGACTGACGAAAGAGTATGGAACAGGGGATAGCAAGGTTCAGGCTTTGCGTGGCGTGGATATGGAAGTCAAATACGGCGAAATGACGCTTCTCGTCGGGCAGAGCGGCTGCGGAAAGACAACGTTGATATCCATCATTGCCGGGCTGCTGAATCCAACTTCAGGCACCATCGAAGTGCTGGACAATAATTTGACAAAGATCAGCAGCTCGAAGAAAACCCGCTTTCGCGGTGAGAGTATCGGTTTTGTCTTTCAGCAGTACAACCTGTTGCCATCGCTTAATGCTGCGGAAAATGCAGCTATCCCGCTCATGATCAATGGCTGGGATCATCGCAAAGCAGTTAAAAAGGCAACCGAGTGTCTGGAGTTGGTTGGTCTGGGGGCACGAGCCAGGTCGTTGCCGAATCAGCTCTCCGGTGGTCAACAGCAACGTGTGGCTATCGCCCGGTCACTCGTTATTGATCCAAAGCTTCTGGTCTGTGATGAACCAACTGCAGCCCTTGATGCCAAGTCAGGTCAGACAGTGATGCAACTGCTCCGTGAAGTGGCTGTGCAGAAGGATCGTGCGGTGATTGTGGTCACGCACGATAACCGCGTCTTCAATTATGGTGATCGAATCTTCGAAATGGAAGACGGTTGCGTCAAACGCTCCTACAGTCGCGAGGAGGTTCACCTCATCGGCCACTAGTCTTCATCCCCAGCTCCGCTTTTCTCAAAACTGGCAGCGAAGCAGGGACATTACCTCTGCACCCTGTTTTGCTGCTGCTCGAAGCGGGGCTGGGGATAAGGGCTACTGGAGTTTGTCATGTTCAGTAAGTACGGAATACCATTGATTGGTGCAGGAATGCTTATCTTTGCCATCACCCATGTGCTGGGGATGCAGAAGGCACCGCCGAAGCTGGAACCGGTTGTTCCGCCGGCTCGCTCGCCCTACGGTGCTACAGTGGCAGCTGCCGGCCTGGTGGAGCCACGCACCGAGAACATCAGCATTGGTGCAGCCGTTCCTGGTGTGGTTTATAACGTGCATGTCAAAGTCGGGCAGAAGGTAGAGCAGGGGGCTCCACTCTTCACGGTAGACAATCGCCATCTGGAAGCGCAGAAAAAAGCTCGCGAAGCAGACCTCATCAGCGCTCAGGCTCAATTGTCCAAGCTGATGGCCATGCCTCGGCCGGAAGAGATTCCAGTGAAGCAGGCCAAAGTGCGTGAGGCTGAAGCTAATCTGAATGATCAGGAACTGATGTGGAAGCGGTCGAAAGGTCTGTACGAAGCTGCTGGCCGATCGGGAGCCATTACTGAAGAGGAGTACATCCGGCGCCGCCAGGCATACGAGATGGCTCAACAGCAGGAATTAGCTGCAAAAGCTGATCTGGAACTGCTTAAAGCTGGTGCATGGGAGGCAGACAAGATCGTGGCACGGGCTTCTATTGCTCAGGCTGAAGCTCAGCTTGAGATGGTGAAGACGGAAATCGAACGTACCATCGTGAGGGCCTCCGTCTCCGGTGAAGTACTGCAGGTGAATGTTCGACCGGGGGAGTATGTCAGTAACCTCGCTGGACAGGGACAATCCCACATTGTCATCGGTAATGTTTCGCAACTACATGTTCGCGTAGACATTGATGAACACGACATTCCCCGCTTCAAGACGGGTAATTCTGCACGTGCCAACCCACGCGGTGATGCCAGGCAATTTCATCAGCTCAAGTTTGTGCGTATTGAGCCCTTCGTCGTTCCGAAACGATCGCTTACTGGCAGCACTGGCGAACGCATTGATACCCGCGTATTGCAGGTGATATACGCTGTGGAATCCAGCGATAAGGAAGCTGCACGGCTCTACGTTGGGCAGCAGGTGGATGTGTTTATTGATGTAGGTGAAGGGAAATGAACCACGGCAACACTTTCGTTGCCGTGGAGGCGAGTCGTTCTATTTCTTGCCCCACAACTCTCCGCCAAAGCGGGCAGCAGCACCCAGGTCATCCTCGATGCGGAGCAGTTGATTGTACTTCGCTGTGCGATCCGTTCGGCTGGGAGCACCAGTCTTGATCTGGCCAGCATTGGTCGCGACGGCGAGATCGGCGATAGTGGTATCTTCCGTCTCTCCGCTGCGATGGCTGCTGATGACGCCGAAGTTATTCCGTTTGGCCAGTTCGATGGCTTCCAGTGTTTCGGTCAGCGTGCCAATCTGATTCACTTTTACCAGAATGGCGTTGGCACTTTTCTCGGCGATGCCGCGAGCCAGGCGTACGGGGTTGGTCACGAAGAGGTCATCGCCCACCATTTGGATTTTGTTCCCCAGTTTGGCAGTGAGTTTCTGCCAGCCAGCCCAGTCGTCTTCTGCCAAGCCATCTTCGATGCTGCAGATCGGGTACTTGGCGCACAGCTTTACCCAGAAGTCGATCATTTCATCGGAGCTCAACACCTTGTCAGGAGCACTCTTGAAGAAGCAATAACCTGTCTTGCCTTTCTTCTTCGCTTCCTCGAAGAGTTCCGTTGTCGCAGGGTCAAGCGCGAACTGAATCTGGTCCCCCAATTTGTAGCCTGCCTTCTCGGTGGCCACGCTCAGGACTTCGAGAGCTTCTTCGTTGGTCTTGAGGTTTGGTGCAAAGCCACCTTCGTCACCAACGGAAGTAGAGTAACCTCGGTCTTTCAGAACAGATTTGAGATGATGGAAGATTTCCGTTCCCCAACGGAGGGCTTCACTGAAGCTCCTGGCGCCGAGTGGCATCACCATGAATTCCTGCAGATCGACGTTGTTATCGGCATGCTTGCCGCCATTGACCACGTTCATCATGGGCACCGGCAGCACGCGTGCATTGGCTCCACCCAGGTAGCGGTAGAGAGGAATATTGAGTGCATCCGCGGCAGCATGCGCAGTTGCCAGCGAGATGCCGAGAATAGCATTGGCACCATACTTGCCTTTGTTCGGAGTGCCATCGAGTTCGAGCATCAGGTGATCGATTGCAGTCTGTTCGAACGCATTCTTACCGATCAGCTTGGGGCCAAGGATCGTGTTCACGTTCTTGACTGCAGTCTGTACGCCCTTCCCGAGGTATCGCTTCTTGTCAGCGGTATCTCGAAGCTCTACGGCTTCGTGTTCGCCAGTGCTTGCACCACTTGGCACAGCTGCTCGCCCTGTGGCGCCGCCTGCCAGCTGAAGATCCACTTCCAGGGTCGGGTTGCCTCGGCTATCGAGGATCTCACGGGCATGAATACGACTGATGCTGAAAGATGACATGATACAGACGACTCCAGGAAGCACTAGAAACCGAAATGGAGAGGCAATCGTATCTTAGTTCTTACTCAGTGAAGTTCTATGCTGACTACCGACAGATTTTGTAACTGGCGATCGGGGCTCAGCTCAAGGGAAACTGATATGTCGAAGATCGTCGTGGTCTATCACTCCGAATATGGTCATACTAGAAAGGTTGCAGAGCATGTTGCCAACGGGGCTAGAAGTGTTGCAGGCAGTGATGTGAAGTTGATCTCCGTGGACGATGTCAAAGGTGATTTCACTCCTTTTAATGAAGCGGATGCAATCATTTTCGGAGCGCCCACGTACATGGGTGGGCCCAGTGCTCAATTTAAAGCGTTTATTGATGCAGCGTCCAAAGTCTGGCTTACCCAGCGATGGAAGGACAAGATAGCAGCTGGTTTCACAAACTCGGGGTCACTCTGTGGTGATAAATCGAGCACGCTGAACTCACTATTCATCAGCGCGATGCAGCAGTCGATGATCTGGGTGAGCACCGGCATCAGCAGCAGCGGCAAAGGCCCCAACGACGTTAACCGGCTCGGAGGTTACTCAGGGCTGATGACCCAGGCCGATAATGCTTCTGTTGAAATTACTCCACCACCGGGAGATCTGAAAACTGCTGAACAGTTCGGTGCCCGAATCGCTGAGATAACTGCTCGATGGGTAAAGGGCAGCCAGCTAAATGATAAACCCGTGGCTTGAGTGCAATACTCACGCGACGGGCTTCCGAGATAAGCTTGGACTAGCCTACGCTGCTGACAACCAGATCCGAATTACGGGCTATGCCGCTGTTATGCGGTATCATTGGAAGGTTAATATCATGTGGCAACTGCTCCAGTGCAGCGTTCACAATCAGCTTCAGAAGCTTTGACCAGCTGAGCCCCGCCTTCTCGGCAGAACGAGCCAGGCCAACACCTTCATCGAGCAGTGGATTACAGTTGATGTCGAGTACCTTCGGATTGCCTTCGGCATCCAGGCGGATGTCGACACGACCGTAACCCCAGCCGCCGACTGCACGGAAGGCACGAGCAGCCACTTGGCCGATGCGAGTTGCCACTTCGGGTTCGATATTCTGTGCCGGGCATACCACTGAGGTGTTCTTGTACTCGACGGTGTTTTCCATGTTCTTAGCCGCGTACGACATAATCGGTGGAATTTCTTCTGGCAACTTCGAATAGTCGACTTCCGCCAGTGGCATGATGCGGAGCTTATTGCCACCGACAAGGCCTACATTAAACTCTCGACCAGGAAGAAATTTCTGGGCGAGTGCTGGCTGGTTGAATTCACGCACTACCTGACGCACCTTCTCTCGTAGTGCCTTCTTCGAATGAACCACGCTGTTTCGATCCAGACCCAGACCACAATGTTCCTGGCTGGCCTGGACGATAAGCGGGAATTGCCATTCACGTTCTTCCACCTGCTTGATGCTGGTGAGCATGGCGGTTTCCCCGGGGATGGGGATGCCTTGCCCAGCGAGTAGACAGGCTGTGCTGTACTTCTCACGGCACAAGCCCAAAGCCAATGCAGGTGAACCGGTGATGGGGAACCCCATCATCCGAACGACAGCAGCAAGCCGCATTTCATACTTGGCACCGTAGACAACATCGTCGTACTGGTTGAAGACGACATCTGGCATGAGGCGACGCAGTCGGCGCTGGAACGCAAGCAGATCTGATGCAAGAGGAAGAACAGTTACCTGAAAGCCCGCTTTGCGGAGGCCACGGGCCTGACGGCGAACCATCGCTCGCAGGTCAGCCATACCGCCACGGTCGTGAGGGTTCTCGGGGGAACTATCCCGGAAGGTATTGTAGACCAGTGCGATATGGAGTCGTTTTCGAGACATCGGCTCACTTGGCCTGGGCTTCACTCGTCGAAGATGATGCGTCATCGAAATGACGCCGTCGGCTGCATCCCTTCGTTCCGACATGGTACTTATTCTTTCTGCGATGGTAAGTCACATTCTGCCATCCATGGCATGCAGCAAACTATACCGTGCGATTACTAACTATGCCATAACCAACCTGAGCTCTTTCGGCAATGGGAACCGGACATGTTCTTCGCGAATCGTCTTGTGCTCTACCACAGCCTGGTGGTGCTTGCAAAGGTATTCGATGAGTTCTTCGACCACCACTTCCGGTGCACTGGCACCAGCCGTTACGAGTACTGACCTCACTGAGCATAGCAACGTGGGATCGAGATCAGCAACACTGTCAATGAGGTAAGAAGGTTTACCCATCAGCACAGCCAGCTCTGCCAGCCGCTGACTGTTAGAGCTGTTTTGGCTTCCCAGCACCAGCACGAGGTCAACGTCTGTAGCCAATTCTTTCACTGCTTCCTGACGGTTCTGCGTGGCGTAGCAGATGTCGTCCTTGTTCGGGCCGGTGAGCTGTGGAAAACGTTGTTTCAGGGCATTGATGATGAGGTTGGCATCATCGACACTCAGGGTGGTTTGTGTCAAATATGCCAGTTTGTCTTTTGGGGTGAATGGCAGAGCGGCAACGTCTTCCAGTGTTTCCACCAGGGTAATGCTCTGTGGAGCTTCGCCCATCGTTCCAATCACTTCATCATGCCCTTCATGGCCGATAAGCAGGATGTGGTAACCATCTTTGGCAAACTTGATGGCCTCGAGGTGTACCTTGGTAACGAGTGGGCAGGTGGCATCAATCGTACGCAACTTGCGTGACCTGGCTTCATTCCGCAATGCGGGTGAGACGCCATGTGCCGAGTAGAGCAGGGTGCCACCTTCCGGAACTTCGCTCAGGCTATCAACGAAATGCACGCCTTGCTTTTTAAAGCGATTCACGACGTACTGGTTGTGAACAATCTCATGGTAGACATAGAGAGGAGTTCCGAACTGCTGGATGGATTTATCCAGTGCATCGATAGCCATGTTCACGCCGGCACAGAAGCCTCGCGGATTGGCAAGAATCACTCGCATAGACATCTCACGAAAGATCACAATTCCTTAGCTATCCTACGGGGTGAGCTTGTAAACTAAAAGACGATATCAGTCAGTCCTGAGTGCTCTTGGTATTTCTCAGGACTCAGCACCCAGGACCCAGGACCAATTCCATGCACATCGGAATGAACTTGTTGTTGTGGACATCAAAGGTGACCGAAGAGCACTACCCCGTGCTCGCTGCCATCAAGCAGAGTGGCTACGATGGCGTGGAACTGCCCCTCTTTGACGGCGACTTGGCCCACTACCAGGCCATTGGTCGCGAGTTGCATAACCAGGGATTGCGTTCCACTGCCGTGACCGTGGTGGGGCCCGAAACGAACCCGAGCAGCAGCGATCCCAATATTCGTGCAGCGGCCGTCGATCGTCTCAAGTGGGTGATCGATATGCTCGAAGCCTTTGGGGCCGAGACGCTATGTGGGCCGTATCACTCGCCGCTGGGCGTGTTCAGTGGTCACGGTGCGACTGCAGATGAAAAGAAGTACGCAGCTGAGACGCTACGAACCGTGGCTGAATATGCGCAGCAGGCCAAGGTTCGATTAGCGATTGAATACCTGAACCGGTTCGAATGTTACTTCATCAACACCGCAGTTGATACTGCAGCCTTCGTCAAGCAGGTCAATCACCCGAATTTTGGCTGCATGTACGATACGTTCCATGCTCACATCGAGGAAAAGGAACCCAAGACGGCGATAGCCACAGTGGCTCCCCACATGTTCCACGTTCACATCAGCGAGAACGACCGAGGTACCCCCGGCTCCGGCCAGGTTCGCTGGGCCGAATCGTTCCAGGCCATCAAGAAAAGTGGTTATGATGGCTGGCTCGTCATCGAAGCCTTTGGAAGAGCCCTTCCCGAACTCGCCGCTGCCACCAGAGTCTGGCGTGATTTTTTCCCCTCGAGGGAAGATGTGTATCAGCGCGGGATCAAGTTCATCCGCGAGC
This sequence comes from uncultured Bacteroidales bacterium, assembly GCA_964410845.1. Taxonomy (GTDB): domain Bacteria; phylum Planctomycetota; class Planctomycetia; order Gemmatales; family HRBIN36; genus JAEUIE01. The sequence continues at coordinate 14,542 of CAYPJB010000063.1, forward strand.
AGTGGAAGGCAGCCTAGATATCATGCATCTCATAGACTCGAGATACAAGAAAGTAAGTCATACGACACTGAAACGCTCACATCAATGTGAGCGTTTCATTTTTTCATGCACATCGGGAGCTGATGTCTCAGTACTTGTGACTGTGGTAGAAAGTGAAACCGCACAGATTACAAGATGGCAACATCGAACTTCCAAGCTTACAAACTAATTCGTCAGTCGTAACTTGAATGATTCTGCGAAGTTTACAAATGACTTCTCGTCGAGCGTCGTCACTGTCGTCAAGGACAGAGCGGTTTAACAACATCAAAATGAACCGCAGTTAAACCCTGCCGACCGTACCACCTGTATGAACTTTGCCAAAGAGTTCTGGAAAGCATCAGATGCACAAC
>CAYPJB010000064.1:0-14905 GCA_964410845.1 uncultured Bacteroidales bacterium
GACAGAAGAAACTGAAAGACATTTCCCTGCCTGCGAACTTCGGAAAGGTTACCCGGATCTCTCGCATCATGCCGGAAAACGTCATCGATCAGCAGGTCGCCTTCAATAACGATTGGCTGATCAGTGTGCAACTGCTTCGTAGGCCCAACAGTCCAACGCTGACACTCAAGGGCGAGATGATCAATCGGAGTGGCCGCCGGCTTCCTGTTGCGACTTTCACTGCTGGGCTCAACGTCGCTAACGACACTCGCTTGATGAACGAAGACTTCAAAGTACCAACTGATGCCTTCAATGCCGGTGAACGTCGTTCTTTCTCGCAAGAAATTAAAAGCCCGGTGCAACCGCGCAGCATCAACATGGTGAAACAGAAGCTGACCTGGCGAACCACACCGATCAAGCGAATCGATCGGTTGGAGATCGGAAGCAATGCTCACCTGCATTCTGATCGATTAAAAGTTCTGCCGCTGAAGCCTTACGATTTCAAACGCAAGGACCCACAAAACCTCAATCCTGCTAATTCTGCTGCCGGCACTGCTGTGACTGGCACTGGAACTGGTACGGGTACAGGCATGGCTGCGGGCGGATTAGGTGGAGACGCAGCTGGTGGTACCGGTGGTGGAACACTTGGATCCACAGGCATGATGGGGCGTGGCGGTGAAGGTATGGCTGGTGGTGCCGGTGGCGCTGGACCAGTCAGTCCCAACCAGGGTATACCGCTCAATCGATACATCCAGGCCGATCCAGAACTGCGACGAATTCCAGTCGCACTCGTAATGGTGGTCGATGCAACGGCTATCACCGATATCATCGGCGCGATGTCAAACTCGCGACTTCGCTTCCAGGTAACCCTGGCCCCCTGGACCAAGGTTCCAGCTCTCGGCAAGCCAGGTGGCCACAGTACCGCGAGCGCGGGACCAGCCTCACCTTCTGGTGGTGCAGCTAGTCCACCACCGATGGGTCGTGGCGGCATGCAAACCGGAAAGGGCGGTGGCGTAGCTTCTGGTGGACTCGGCCAGCTTGGTACCGGTGGTACCGGCGGCAATGCTCCCCCACCTCCTCCAGGTGGTTCCCGTCCTGGAGGCGATCTAGTCGGTGGCACCGGTGGTGGTACAACTGGCGGCTCCAATCGACCTATACAGCATCTGGGTCTGGAAGATGACAGCAGCGTGGTCGAACTCCAGATTTACGGCCTGGTCACTGTCTACGAAAACCCGGATCTTTTCAAACTGCTTGAGAAACAAGCAGCCTCTGCCGTTGCCAACCCAACAGGCCAGCAACCAGCAACCCCGACAACACCAACAACAACACTTGGACCAGGACAATAACACTCGGTCGTTCTGATCTGCAACGTAAGAGACATGAAGTGAGGGTCTAGTCATGGCGAAATCGAAGATCGATGCTAAAGAGTTCATCCTCCAGTATGGCGACCGTATCGGTGTCGGCATCGCTGGCCTGCTGGCAGCCCTCTTTGTTGTCTTTGCAGTGCTGGGCAACAGTGGTGGCGTTTCCGCTGAACAGGTGAACGACAGCAGCAAAAAAGCTGATGAAGCAATCCGTCGCAGCGAAGTGGTTCCTGACAAGGTTGCACTGAAGGATGTACCAACAGTTAAACCACTCGATCAGATTGATGAATTGGCCAAGGCGCTCATCAAGCCATTTGCCATTGATCAGTTGCAACTGCTCAGTCGCTTTTTTGAACCAGAGCCATTAAAAGGCAAGTTCCGTTCCAATCCGAGTGTGTTACAGCCTCTGGAACTGGCGGTTGAACCGCTGGTAGGTCAATTCCGAATTTACGAGACCAGAACCGTCAACAAAGTAGAAGAAGTGATGGTTCTGAAACCTAGGGAAGGTGTTGCTGCTCCCAAACTGGGTAGCAGTGGGAATAACTATGTTCCAGGCCGAACTGGTGGCACATCGTCATCGCCTTTTGGCGGAATGGGTGCTGGCGGACGTGGCGGTGCTACGGGTGGCGGCTTGGGTGGTTTGGGCAGTGGTGGCGGCATGATGGGTGGAGGAAATGCTCCTCCCCCTCCTGGTTCGAGTGGCCTTGGTGGTGCAGGTGGCAAAGGTGGTGGCGGTGGTGCTTCTACCACGCGTAGTACTACCCCTTCCAAAACCTCGACCGGTAACCCAGGTGGCGATGAAAGCATCTTCACCTTTGCCTGGAGCAAAGATAGCAATCAAAATGATGTCCTGGGCGTTTCTATAGTTCCACTGCGTGTTGCCTACCTGGCAGCTACCTATCCTCATGGTCAGCAGACGGACGAAATTGCCAAGAAACTGCAAATCGAGAAGCACGAAGTTGAACGTCTATATCGCAAGGTAGAAGTTCAACGACGACGGATTTTTCCCAAGGGGTCTAAACTCCCGGATGGTCGCTTTGCTGACAAGGATCTCGTCGAACTGGAGAATCCTCGCGATCGTACCAAGTTTGAATTTCGCACTCCTGAAGAAGCTGACCAGCTATTGGCAGCAGCCGATGAACTGATGAATCCACGCGACCGCTATGCTCTTGCTGGCTGGTATGAAGTCAACATGCAGAATGTTGCCAACATCATGCGATCAGCGAAGAGCGTCGCCAAGTACAACAACGAACCGTTATATTCAGAAAAGGAACCGATCATTGAAGGATTGATCGAATATGCCGGGCCTCGTATTGCCATGCAATTGCCAAAGCTGGTTCGCGATGAATACCCGGACATCATGAGCAAACTTCCTGTTCTGATGGGTGCAGTCAAGAAGATCAAGGAAGATGAAAAGGCAAAGATTCCACCGCCTCCCAAGGATGGCCGTCTGGGCGCTGGTGGTGGTGATGAATTCGATGACAAGGGCGACAATCCCAATCAGGGTAATGCTCCCAAGGGTGGCAGCGAAACACCCTCGCTGACCGGCCCGATACCCGAATACGTGCCCATTCGGTTCCTGGATGTTGATCTGCCAAGCGATGCTGTCGGTGGAGCAACATTCGAATACCGTATTCGCATGGTACTGTTTAATCCCAACTACAAGCGAGAAACCGAAGTGGCAGCTCCTGAATTTGCCAAGGAAGAATTCCTGTACGGCAACTGGAGCCCTTCACAGCGTGTTACATTTGAGCCTGATCAGCTGCTGTATGCCAGTGAACGCGACCGACCCAAGAATGCCACCGATGACGCCAAGGATCGTGACAAGGTCACTATTCAGCTGCACAAGTGGCTGGGCAAAGTCGAAGTGATCGGCGGCACTGATCGCGATACCGCTCTCGTTGGCGACTGGTGGATTGAGAGGTTGCTCATTGGCCGCGGGCAGTACATCGGCCGCTCACCTGATCTTACAGGAGCTGCTGGTGAAACCAACCTGGTACAGTGGGTGTCTCATGCTGTGGATACTGTCCATCAGCGAATTGGAGCTGATGTACAAAAGAAGACACGCACGACCGATCTATACACCAATGCTATCCTGGTAGATTTCCAGGGTGGGGCTTATCAGTCCTTCCGATCTGATTTTGCTCGCAGCATGAAAAAGGAAGATGTTCCTGCAGAAATTCTGATCCTGGAACCAGATGGCCGTGTTGTGGCTCGTCATATGAGCGATGATCGTAATCTGACGGCTCGCAAGAATCGCTTCGACCACTGGAAGAAATGGATTGACAGCCTGGCCAAGCCTGTTGATAAGAAAGCGGCTGCTCCTGCTGGAGGTGGCGCTGGAGCAGGTGGACCGGGCGGAGCAAAGTAATCGATCCTTTTACTAACTATCAACAACCCGCAGTATATCACTGCGGGTTTTTGCTTATGCATGTTTACGAGCCCGCTCCATCAGCCTGTTGAATCGAAAGGTTCTCATGCAACCATTGGGATACAGTGGCACTCCGCTCATCCGGAAGCTGGGTATCAACAGCGGCATGCGTGTGTATCTGCATCGTCCGCCAACGGGCTATCTGGATTTGCTTGGCCCAGACATGGCTGGTGTAAAACGGTCAAAAATCTGCAGGGGTCTGTTCGACATGGTGCAGATCTTTGCCACCAGCAGAGCTGAACTAGAGGGCGAGTTAATACGTTTCAGGGATCACATCGTGCAGGCGGGAATGATCTGGGTCTCGTGGCCGAAAAAGAGAAGCGGCGTGACCACAGATGTCACCGAAGATGTAATCCGCGAAATCTGTTTACCAATGCAACTGGTGGATGTCAAAGTCTGTGCGATTGACACGACATGGTCAGGACTGAAGCTGGTCATTCGACGTGAAGCCAGAAAATGATGCGTGCTCCACACGGCAGGCTGAGAATACTCTGCTATTCTCCCCCGAAACAGTGTCCCACCTGTACGCGATAACCTCTCAGGAACTCAACAACATCCTGAGGTTTCTTGCCACTGGGCTGCACACGCAGCAAGTTGAGAATTGTACCTTTTCCGCAAGCGATCTGAACACGGTCGCTGAGCACGGCCACCACTTCACCGGCGGGGCGATCGGTGTGTTCTCCTGCAGCAGGTTCTGCACGCAACACCAGCATACGCAGTGTTGCACCATGCCCCTTGTGCCAGTAAGTATAGGCTGTCGGCCAGGGCTGAAATGCACGGATTTGACAATCGACTTCGCTGGCGGTACGGCGGTAATCCACCAGGCCCATCTCCTTGTTGAGCTTGGGAGCCTTGGTTACTTTGGTCATATCCTGGGGGATACCCTGTTCAGTTCCGGCTTCAATCTGGTCCAGCACTTTCAGAGCAAGCGATGCACCAGCGGCAGCTAATCGGGACTCAAGACTGCCAGCCGTATCGTCAGCACGTATGGGTTCCACCACCTGGGCCAGCATTTCCCCCGCATCCATACGCGGTGTCATGCGGATGATCGTCACGCCTGTCTCCACTTCGCCATGATAAATGGCCCAGGCAATCGGAGCCGCTCCACGATATCTGGGCAGCAGCGACGAGTGAACATTGATGCCTCCTCGCACTGGCAGGCTCAGCACATCTTTTGAAAGAATCTGACCGTATGCGGCAACAACGAAAATATCCGGCTGAAACTGCTCACGCAGTTGCACGATGGATTCAGGTGCATTGATGTTCAGCGGCTGAAACACGGGAAGACCAGCATCGATTGCCCGCTTCTTGATGCTGCGTTCCATCTCCATGGTCTTGCCACTGGGACGGTCCGGATTGGTGACCAGCCCCAGAACTGTATGTCGGGATTGAAGCAGAGCTTCGAAGGTAGGTTCGGCAAACGCACCGGTGCCCATCATGAGTATTTTCATGATGGTATCTTATGGCATGGACGGCGAAACATCCCTACCAGGTTTTCTTGCTCTGTTCCTGAATGGTAAGTTGTGGCTTGGGCAAGCCACCGCGATTGTGATCGACGATCTGGATCTGTACCGGATCACTGCGTAACACTTCACCATCCTTGGAGGTGTACTGCACAATCAGTCTGCCACCACGGACATTGGGATTGAAGCTGTTCCATGGAAGCCAGAGTGCATAGCCCCACCCGGAAAGGTCTTTCTTCATCAGCATCGGCAGGTGTTCGGGCAGAATGGTCCAGGTTTCCATCGGTTGAGGCGGCCCCTGGAAGGGCTTGTCTTCGAAGAAGGAGATCAGCAACGTGCCATTGACCGCTACCGATCTGCCCGGCTTGCCGTTCTGCAGCTGATGAAATACCACTCTTCCGGAGAAGCCCGGAACGGGCACTCCGCCATGATTAGGATCGAGCTGAACATCCACACCTTCCTGCCAGATGGCAACCAGTTCCTGTGGCTTGCCGGTTGGCGCCTTCTCGTCCAGCCCCATCCAGGAGGTGAATTCGGTGTCGCTCAGCGATTGACAACCAGTTGTCAACAACAGGCTCAGTAGGGCAGTCTGCCATAACGTCCGTGTCATGGGATCCATCTCGTAGTGACGAGTGAGAGTTACGGTTGCTGCTGACCGCCAAAGTTGCTGGCGGGCTGCTGTTGTGGAACGGTTGTGTTACCTGACGCAGGATCGGCAGGCCCATAGATGACAGTAGTCTTCCAGGTGCCATTGACCTGTGATTGAGACTGTCCCTGTCCAGGCGTTGGCGTGTATTGAGGCACCGTGTACTGCTGCTGCTGTAACCGCATGGCCTGGCCGTATGTCATCGCCTCTGGATTCATCGTCTGCATGGCCTGCTGGTTCAACGTGACCGGAGGCAGCCCGGTAACCACATTGTTCACTGGAGAACCAGGCATCTGTTGCTGCCAGCTTTGCTGCTGAGGCATCTGGTTCTGATACTGTGGTGGTACGGCACCCGGTGGCTGCATCCAGGGCGGTGAAGCCTGTGGCGCCTTCGGCGTCGGTGCTGGCAACTGTTGTGGCTGCTGCGGTTGAGGACGAATTGTCCCGCCCTGTGGAGACTTCAGTTTCTCGTCCGCGGAAGGCTGCGTGGTGTTCGGGGCGAAGAATTGTTCATCGAATGGATTGATGACCACTCCGGGCAGTCCGTTTTCCGGACAGCTCTTCTGCAGGAACGAGTTGCCTTGCAACCCACCGTGAAGGGCCTGCACATCATCCAGCGACCACGACATCTTACGTGATTCTTCAGCGAAGACTCGATCCGCATCCATCGGGTTGCGAATGATGTGGGGCGTCATGATGATCAGCAGTTCCTGCCTCTGCTTTTCGTGCCGGCGATAGCGGAAGAGTGCGCCAATGTATGGCAGGTCGCCCAGCCAGGGGATGCCCCGCTGTTCCTTGTCATCACGCTTGTTGATCAGCCCACCGATGACCACTGTCTTGCCGTCGAAGGCTTCAATTGTGGTCGAAGCGATGGTCTGGTCAATGATCGTTCCCTTAACGCCATTGCCAATATCAACAGTACTGTTCGATACCCGAGAGACCTGCGGTTCAACACGCATGACGATGCGTCCATCAGGACTGATCTGGGGCAGCACTTTCAGAATGATACCCACCTGTTGCTGTTCAACAGTATTCTGAATGATGCCTTGAGCAGTAATGTTAGAACCGGTGACAATCGGCACCTGCTGACCTACGGAGATCAGAGCCTGCTGATTATCTCGCGTGACAATCTGAGGACGGCTGAGTACTTCGATGCGTCCCTGGGTACGAAGTGCACGCACCAGGACATTGACACTGTTGGAGGCAGCAGAGAAGACGAAACCACCAACACCATTGTTGTTACGACCGGTATTGTAGTTGGTCAGACCTTGCAACCCCACCATGCCCGGTGAAACGTTCGTGTAATTGCTTTGATTGATCGTCGAGACATTGTTCCAGTTAAACCCGGGATTACCGATGGCTGGAGTGCCATTGGCGTTGGCATTATTCACCGGTTGTGGATTGAACAAGCTGCGTTCAAACACGACAGGTGATTGTAATCCTACTTCCACTCCGAACTCGTCGGAGTTATCCAGTTGCACTGCTGCGATGAGCACCTGAATGGCTACTTGTGCCAATTCCACATCCATCTGATCAATCAGACGCAGTACTTCCGCGAAGTAACGCTGCGATGCACCTACCAGCAGTGAGTTATTGCTGGCATCAGCAATCACGGTCACTTCACGATCAGACTGCGTGAACGTCGTCAGATCGCTCAACTGCAGGATGCGGATTTCATTTCCAAAGAAGTTGTTGAGATTGGTCGCGATGTTGCCTGCCTGGTTGTTCTTCAGACGAACTACCTGGAACATACGATCGCGAATGGCAGAACTGTCGATGTTATTCAGCAACACTTCGATGAGGATCATATCCCCACGACCTGCTGCAACAATCAGCGAATTAGTTCGAATATCCACCGAGAACCGGGGAATCAGCGGTTGAGGCCCCTGCCCCTGTGATGCAGAGAAGTTCAATTGCTGATTCTGGTTCTGATTGCCAAAGGCACCTCCACCAAAGAAGCCACCCTGCTGCACACCGCCACCCTGACGCTGCTGGTTGATGCCGGAGAAGATGCCTTGCAGGGTCTGGATTGCCTGCTGGGCATCAGTGTTCTTCAGACGGAAGACTTTCACTTCTGCAGTCACTGAAGGAGGCACATCCAGTTCATCGATGAGCTTTTCGAGCAGCACGATCGATTCAGGCGGCGCGGAAATGATCAGCCGATTGCTTCGCGTGTCAGCGTAGATACCTACATCATCTAGAAGACCAGTTTCAATGCGTCGCTGTCCCGGTTGAGTGAACGCGAGACTGACGCCCTTCTTCTCCTGAGTCTGTGTGCCAAGCCCGCCAGCACCCTGACCAAGACGATTTTGCCCAAACTGGCCACCCTGTTGGCCACCGAAGATATTAGGCTGCTGGAATCCCTGCTGCCCCTGGAGACCGGTGCCGGTTCCCGTGGTGGGAGGGGTTTGCAACAGTGCTTGTGAAAGCGCTTGCTGCAGGATATTTGCCAGTTCCTGAGCGTTGGCATTCTTCAGTTGCTTGATGCGGACTTCGTTGATGACTTTGGTCTCGGCCTTGTCGAAGAATTCAACGAGGCTGAGAATTTCCTTGAGATCAGCCGGGCCTGCATGGACCAGCAACGAGTTCGTCTTCACATCAGCCTGGATGCGAATTTCATTCGGCTCGACATTGCCATAACGTTGTTGGTAGAACTGCGTCAACGTTGTGGCAATCGACTGTGAGTTGGCTCGGCTCAGCTTGATGATCTTGGGTGCTGAGTCGTTGTCGATGGGTTTGTCAATCAATTTGATGACGCGACCAATCTCGTCCATAGCATTCTTGGGGGCGCCAATGAGCACGCCATTCTGACGAAGGAGTGCCATCAGGAGCAAACCACCGGGTTGCTGGGTCGGTTGCATGGCAGCACCACCTCCCAGACCTCCCAGTCCACCACCTAAGCCGCCTGCCTGAGGCTGACCTGCGCCGCCTCCAGCGAATCGTCCACCACCTAAACCAGCACCACCCATGCCACCTGGTGCAGCACTTGTGCCGGTCCCGCTGATGACTTTCACCACCGGGTTATAGCGATTGAAGATTTGTGAAAGCTGGTTGGCTGCAGTTGTGCAATCGATGTTGGCGAGATCGAAGATGCGAAGTTCTGTATCAGCGCTGGGCGAAGTAAGCGTCAGCGTTTTCAGAATTTCTTCCATCTCCTTGATGTCATTGGGATCGCCTACCAGGATGACCTGGCCATCGGGCAGCACTTCCACGGTGACATCACCACGAGGTGCTTTCACTTGCCCCTTTTCATCCTGGACAGGCTTAACTGGCTGAACAGGCTGCTGTACAGTTGTGCCCTGTGCTGGTGTGCCCTGCACTGGTCTACCTTGTGCCTGGGCTTGAATGATGTTGTTGTTTGCTGGCTCGGGATCGAAGGTCACTTGCGTCCTCGGGTCTTCCTTGACCCTATCTGCAAAAAAATCCTTCCCTCCGGTCTCCATCGTCGTTGATTTGAAAATCGCCGGTGGCTCGTCGGCACGGTTGCTGCGGCCACCACCGCCGCCACCTCCACGACCACCACGTCCACCTCCAGCGCCGCCACCACCCTGACGGCCACCTCCACCACCACCCATATTTCCACCACCGCCGCCCATTCCACCACCACCCATACGCATACCACCGCCGCCGAAGCCTCCCATGCCACCCATGCCGCCGAAGCGGTTCATCAGTGCATTACGCATCGCTGCCTGTGGGTCCGGCTGGCCGCTGGCGTTTGTCTTCTTTCCAGTAATGGCATCGACGGCCCGCTGCAGCATCTGAGGATCGGCTTTGCCGACGTTGATGACTTTCACTTGACGTGTGCTGTCAGCAGAATCCTTGTCCATATCCATGAGCAAGGCTTCTATTTCAGGCCAGAGGATATCCGGACAATTCATGATCAAACTGTTGTCTCGGGTATTAGCCGCGACCGACAACTTGATGCTGCGTTCCTGTTCCTGTGGACGCTGTTGCTGGGCAAACGGATTGAATGGCATGCCAGGCTGCATTCCGCCACCTTGCGAAGTCTGAACGTACTCCTTGTAAATTTCCTTGATGATGTTCACCATCTCGGTAGCGTCTGCATTGAACAACTTGAAGATGTGTGGCTTGGGCTGCAACTTTTGATCAACGTTGTTGATATCGAGTTCGGTTTCAACAAATCGCTTGATAGTGACAACGATCTGACGCGGTGCCCGCACCAGGATCGAATTGGTACGTTTGTCCGCTGCCAGTCGGACCACGGGACCAGTGATGGCTTCTCGCATGCCGCCACCGCCCATGCCGCCCATCATCATGCCAAAGGGGCCACCCGCGCCGCCTTGTTGGCGTTTGCCATTAATGAGTTCATCAAGCGTATCACGGACGATCTGGGCATTAGAGTTCTTGAGTGGAATGACCTCATAGTACTCGTCGCCATCTTTGGTCAGGTAAGCAAGCACCTGTTCCGCGAAATCGATGGCTTCCGGATCATCCGAACCAATCATCACGCCATTCGTACGGCTGAGCGATGCAATGAAAATGGGCTTATCTGCATGACCTGGCAGATTGGTGATTGGGGCAGCCGCCTGCTTTTCATCGACGAGTTGTTCTTTCTTGGGATCCACCTTCGGCTTGATACCCTTGCGTGCATCTTCCAGATTCTGAGCCAACACAGGTTCCAGTGTCGGGTACACTGGGTTTGCCCGAAGCGTACTCAGCAGGAAACGCAGATTATCCACATACTGTGAAGCGTTGCCCGTTTTCAGGACAACCGTCCGAATGGAATCTTCTACAGGTCCCAATGTCGTTTTGGGAGGCTGGTTCTGATTGGCGGCATTCCCTGGTTCCACAGGAACTGGTGCTACCACCTTGATGGCATTCAGCTTGACCAGGATTTCACGGATGCTTTTGAGTTGAGCCTTGTCACCGGTAACGATGATCTTGTTCTGTGTGCTGTCGTACTGAATCTTGGGCGGGTTCGGCACCGGGTTCGTCTGGCCGGGATTAAGGTTGTACATCCCCTTGATGGTGGTCTCCATAGCTGAGCCATCCACGGATGGACGCAGCGTGAAGACTTCAATGTTGCTGTCGCCCGAAGCAGGATCGATCTTGTCAAGCAGGCGTTTCATTTGCCGCAGGTTGCCGACCGTGTCGGTAACAAGCAACATGGCACCCTTGGGAATCTTCTGGAATCGACCGAACGGACCTTTCCTGCTGCCAAGATTAAGTTCCGCTTCATCCACAGTGAGCCCGTTGAGGTTGAACGTCAACTGGCACAGTTCGGAAGCCCCATACTTCTGTTGCTCAGGAGCCTTGTCGAGTTCCAGATCTTCAATGGTGATGTTGGGCAGAATCGTGGTGTCGATGGTGAGCGCATCGTCGCTGGAGATGACCGTGTAGCTGCTGCTACCACGGATGATCATGATTTTATCTTTGATCAGCGAGCGATTGAGAATGTCGATGATCTGCGGCAGCGTATATTTCTTACCGCCAGCATTGACGAAATTGAAGGTGCCTTGCGGCTTAATGCTGGAGACAACAGGCATGCCGCCTGAATTGTCAGCGAGCCAATCCAGCACTTTGTCCCATGGGGTATCACGGAATTCAAAAGTGAAAGTGCGTTGCACTTCCTTGGTAGGCTGCTTGGCCGGGCCTTCCTGTCCCCAGGCAGTGAGAGCTACCAGTCCCATTCCCATCATGGAAGAAACCGTAGCGACGTAGAAACGCTGCTTCCAGCTCGTTGTCCGCTGCATGTGACACTCCCCCGTTCAAACCGACACAGCAAGATTCGTCAGCGATGACTCCAGCCAAGTCCCCACCCGGTAAAGTCATCTCAGATTCTCGCCTGTTACCTAATATCGCCTTTATTCCTCAAAGTTCTTAATCATCTTTGCCGACATTCACTATTCTTTCCAAGTTCAGGTAAACTTAATGTTTACCAGTTCTCGATACTTATTGTTGATCCGAGGCGGTCAGTTCAGCATCGTACTGCTTCAGTTCTTCCGTAGTGAGCTCTTTCTTCAGAGCTTCTTCCACGAATTGCCCGACGTGCAGCACGTACGCTTTCCCCTTTGTCTCGAAGACTAAGTCGCGGGGTTTAATCGCAAGTACCTTTCCTTTCAAGACCAATTGGTCGTCTCCGTCACGAATTTCGAATTCATTCACGCCACCTTCGGCCCGCAGCTTAACATATTTGTTTGTCTTACGGACACGCAGCAATCCTTCCTCAGTGATGTAGTTTGCCGTGATGCTGGTAAGCTGTGTATACTTGAGGATTTCCTGGTCAGGTTGCTTGGCAGCTACTGGATTGTTCGATTGTGATGCTGTTGCAGAGGCTAACCCTGCAAACACATTCTTCCTCTGCATGGTTGCATATTCACGCTCCGGACGAAGACTGCTGGCCAGTTTGCTTTGGCCGTGGTAGCCCGCTGTTGTTACCTGAGAAAGGGAATACAGTAAACCAACTGGCACTCTTTTCATCGCTGAAAGCATTTCGAGCTGAGCAATCAACCCCGTTGGATTGGGGATGACCGCTTGGCGAATTGGTGTATTGCTCATGGACAGGGCTTCCACTTTCATGGTTACTACCAGTCGGGCATCGCCACCTTTGCCTATCGGTTCAATGGCAATGTTCTTGATGAGATGTGGCACGTTAACGCTGTAAAACTCCTTCAGGAAGTTCGTTAACTGCCCCAGTCTGGCTTCGAAAACCACATCGTAACCGATGTTTGTCGTCAGCGGGGCGGCCTGCCTGCTGGACCCTGAAGCCAGGCGGTTGGGTTCCGACACCGAGCGTATGGTGAAGTTATGCCGTAGCAGCATCTCCTGCAGGTAGTTCTTGTACATCAGCGATGAGACAGCAAGATTCCCAGGCAGGCTGATGGCTTTCCACTTGTCTACTTCCTTCCTGGCCTTGTCCAGTCGGGCCATTCGGGCGTTCAGATTGGCTTCTTCCACCTGCAGACTATCCACCTGGTTCTGACGATCGGTGATGCCTTCGTAAAATCGGTTGGCAACAACGAACAGACCAAAGCAGGCAGCAAAGATGCCTCCTGCAATCATCAGCAAACGAATCATACTGGAACTCATTATCGGCCTCCCCCGGTAGGACGGAACCCGCGGCGGGTGCCTGGTCGATTGGTTTGTGCGCCTTCGGGAGCTGTGACGTTGCTGCCGATGGCAATAACACTGCGATAGTCTTCGGGTTTCAGCGGCAGCACATCCAATTCATAAATGCGTGTGTTAGCCTCCTGGGTAACCAGGTCAGACTTGACCCACTTCCAATATCTGCTGTCACGCAGTGCTGTTTCCAGGCTCTTGAGCTGCTGTTCATTCTCAGCCGTAGCTTTGACAGTCAGTTTGGCTACCGGTTTGATCGGTTGTGTTTTCAACGACGCAGCAGCTACCGGCGCGGTGCTGGTCACCTTGCTGGCTGTAAATTTCGATGGAGTATTCGCAGCACTTGCTGCACCCGCACCGCCTAAACCTGGAGCTGTACTCGGTGTGATGGTGCGCCATTCCGCTTTGGTGATCTGCACTCCAGCAACATCGGGGAAAACTTCTACCAGATTGTAGATCTCTTCGAGGATGTACAGTTCGTGATCCTTCCACGCCTTGATCGCTTCGAAGCGTTTGTCGACATCGGCAAACTCTTTCTCCTTCTGCTGCATCAGTTGAATGCGTTCCTTGATCGAGGCAATCTCGGAATCAGCAGACGAGGTCAGCATCCAGTACAGTCCGTACACCAACAGGGCGACTGCAGCAGCGGCTACGCCACCCACCAGAAGGTACGACCTCGACCGGTTCGGTTTGACTACCACCTTTTTCGGTTCGAGAAACTCCACCGGTACTGTCTTGAATGCCTTCTTCAGTTGGGCTGCCCCGCTAGCTACTGCATAGTCACCGTGTCCGGAGAGTCGCTCTGCTCCAGCTATTCCCATGTAGGGTGAATAGAGTTCCATCGGAATATGGAAGCTGCCCAGGTGTTGCTCCACATCCGCAGGCAGTTCATGGCCAGCCAGCATGACTTTCGTGAGCACCGGCACGTTCGCCTGGTTCTCATACCCGGCAATGCTGCGCCGCAGTTCTCCGATGAAATCGTCTACATCGTTGGGTGCACCCATGCTGCGGCTGAAGATCATCGATCCATGGTGCAACACGAAGAATGAATTACTGCAGGCATAGCCTGTTGTATCCGTGCCTTCCAGGTTCCCCTTGGGCAACCCGGCCAGCAGTGCCATCGGACGTGGCACCACCGCTAACAGCTTCAATCCCGCTGCTTCACACATATCCTGGCAGAACTTCACGCGCCCCTTGCGGACTACAAACGTCAATGAACGCTTCTCGCCCGAGGCGAGTGTTCCACTGATTGGAACATAATCCACTATGCTGTCGTCCGCTGGCAAAGCACATTCTTTCATTGCCTGGAACTGGACGATGGCGGGCAGTTCGTTGGCGGGTATATCTGGATGACGGATATCGCGGCACATGAAGGCATCGTGCCCAAGTGCAATCGCAGCTGTGGTGGCCTTGAAACCCACTTCCTTCAGCTTGGCTTTCAGTTGCAGGCCCATGTCGGCTGCACTGGCACTGGTCAAAGGCAGCACCAGGGCTGCATGCAATTGTTGTCCGGCTGACGACTGGTGAAGTTCCACCAGACGCAGTTCGTGACTATCCAGATCAATTCCTAAGATACCGGCCAAGGTGAATCCTCATTTCTTACAGTATATACTTGCCCACGTCGTACATCGTTCCATGAGGCTTGCGTTCTGCAAGCCTTTTACACCGCTCGTCATCCATGACAAGGGAAGCCCGTCCTACAATCTACCCGATCACTACCTTGAGTTCTGATGAACTGCTGGTATCGCCTGGGGTTGAGCTGAATACAGCACAATCCAGCTGAAGCTTCGTGCTCATCGCAGCATCTGCGAAGGACCTCGGAAGCTGATGTTGCTCCCTCTTCCCTGGGAGAAGTGGTATCCCTTGCCCAGATCGGTCAGATCACGCCAGTGTAGGATACGGGGTCTCCCATTATTGGCATCCACGACCACTTCGAGCCTTA
>CAYPJB010000065.1:0-14812 GCA_964410845.1 uncultured Bacteroidales bacterium
CACCAACAACAACAAGCCCGCTGAATGGACGAATGCCGTTGCGGCCATGCAGGTACTCGACGGCAAGGTGCCGTATGTGCTCTGCCCAGGCAACCACGATTACAGCCAGGGAGGCAGTTGCAAGGATCGCACCACCCTTCTCAACCAGTACTTCCCCATCGAAAAGCAGAAACAACAAACCACCTTCGGTGGGGTGTATGATCGTGAACCTCACCGCATGGAAAACAACTACCACCTGCTGAACGCAGGCACTCGGCGATTCCTGATCCTGGCACTGGAGTTCGGCCCACGGGCAGATGTCATTCGCTGGGCCAATGAGATAGTGGGCAAGCACAACGATCGCGAAGTCATTCTTATCACTCATGCATTCATCTATTCCGATGAAACGCGATACCACTGGAAAAAATACGGAGCTAAACAGAAATGGAATCCACATGCCTATGCCGTCGCCAAAGCTACGAAAGATGACGTGGCTGATGGTGAAGAACTGTGGGATAAACTCGTTTCACGTCACGAGAACTTCATCCTCACTCTCAACGGCCACGTGCTCAACGATGGGTTGGGAAAGGTCATCACCGCCACGCCCGCTGGACGCGAAGTGCCCCAGTTGCTGGTCAACTTCCAGATGAAGCCGAATGGCGGCGACGGCTGGCTGCGACTTCTGGAATTCTGTGATGACGGCAAAACTGTCGAAGTCTATGACTATTCACCAGTGCTCAAGCAGCGAAATGAATCGGTACAGAACCGATTCACCATGAAGCTCGCTCAGTTATAAGCCTAGCACTTGAACTCGGAACTCGTCCCCGGTCTCCGACCGGGGACGCACTGTGGGCCTGCCTCTGGCAGGCAGCGGCAGAAGAATGCTATTGCCTCGACCGATACGGCTTCGTGATGTGATAAGTGGAAATGATGAACGCTCACCGTCGCTGCCAGCCGGAAGCTGGCCTGCAGTACGTCCCCGGTCGGAGACCGGGGACGAGAACGACGAGAGTACAGTTACTCTTCCAGGCGGTACAGATGCGTCTTGCTGCGTAGGATGATCGCATTCCCTACCACCGCTGGTGAAGCATTGCCACGTGCGTCCAGCTTGTTCTCAGCCAGCAGCTTGTATTCTTTCCCTGCTGCGAGAACATACGTGACACCTTCCTGGTTCGGGAAGTAGAGCTTGCCTGATGCATAGACTGGTGAAGCCCAGAAGTTGCCTGCATGGCGTTTCTGCCAGATTTCCTTGCCGGTCTTGGCATCAAGGCAGGTGATGATACCTGCATCACTGTTGATGTAGAGGAGATCATCAACCAAGATGGGCGAACTGCGTTTTGGGACGGTCTTGGAGACCGTCCAGGCAACAGACCGCTGGCTGGCACCTTGATCGGGCACTGCAATCAGGTTCGTCGGCCCATCACCCGTCGTCAGGTAGAAGTGACCCTGTCCATGTATGACACGGGCAGCAGCGTTCATGCCACCATGTCGAACGGACCAGAGTTCAGCTCCTGTCTTCGGATCGTACGCAATAGTGGCCATCGCCCCGGGGCTAACCATCTGGACTTTGCCGTCAATGGTGAACAGGCTGGGTGTGCTGTAAGCTTTCTTGTTGTCGCCATTGCTGGTTTTGTAGTCAGTGGAACGAGTTTTCTTCCAGACTGTTGCCCCGGTGGCTTTCTCTACGGCAACGAGGTACTGCTGATCGATCCCATCGAAACTGAGAATCAGCAAATCATCGACAATAATGGGAGACGAGGCAGGACCACGAAAGTGATCGCACGGGAAGTCGCGTCGTTCCCATAGCTTCTTGCCAGTTGCAGTATCCAGACAAGCGGTGCCATAACTGCCAAAGTGAACGTAAACCTGTCCCGATTCGATGACCGGTGAACAGGAGGCGTAACTATTCGTGGCATGGCAAAACTCAGGCTTCTCCACATCGAAGACCTTGATATTGTGCAGAATGTTGCCTGTGTTCAGATCAAGACCGATAGCGAAGAGTTGCTTGCCATCTTCAGGGGCTGTAGTGATCCAGACTTGCTTGTCGAGCACGACAGGCGACGACCAGCCTTTACCATGGATGGCAGTCTTCCAGCGGACGTTTTTCTTCTCACTCCAGGTAGTGGGTGGATTGGCAGAACTGGCTGCGTGCCCAGCACCGTTGGGTCCACGGAACTCGGGCCAGGAGTCGGCGGGGACGAGGGAGAGGAATATTGCGAAGAGGTGGAGCATGAGTTACCTGTAACACTGATGTTCGTCACCATCGTAATCGGTGACGAGCGAAAGTGCAAAGGTCAAGAATCACTTCATTTCCAACACAATCTCTTCCCGTTCGATATTCACCACCAGTCGACACAGGGCCTGCAACACCTGGGAGCTACTCCAGCCATCTACATTGACTTCGTCGACAAAGCCAGAATCACTACGGTTCAGGATAAGGAGTTCTGGTTGATCCACCCGACTATCGATCAGCCAGTATTCTTTCACACCCGCTTCAAAATAGAGGTCACGGAGATCGTTCAGGTCTTTGCTCACCGACGAGCGGTTGATCACTTCGAGGACCATGTCAGGCGAACCTTCCAGCCTGGTGCTGCGAATACCTTTGTCACGTGATACCAATCCATGTTTCAATGAATCATGCGAAACGAAGATACCATCTGGAACCGTTGTGAACTCCAAAGCTGAGTTCGAATAGGACATGCCATCGCTGTAGTAATTTCCGAGCTTGTGTTGACGATTCCAGTTGAGGATATCCTGCGAGACAGCTTGTTTGATGAGATTGTGAAAAATCTGTTCCATGGTGTTATCTAGCCAAACAGTGCCATGCAGATAACCGATCTTGCCTCGTTCAGGGGCTTCATCAGAAGCAGCCCAGCGCAGGAACGAGGCATGATCCGTCACCCAAGCCGGGACGTGAACGACACTTTCATCAGGGAGAATAAAGCGCACACTAGGCATATAGTTTCTGTCTTACTTGTTAGCCGTTCAGCACTTCATTTCAGCACCCGCCTGGCGAGTACCGTTGCAATCACGATCAGCAACACCCCCACCGTTGCCCCCCACCAGCGCTTACTGCTGACACCTGCTTTGGTATCGCCCGCTTCTGCCACGGTTTCAGCACCAAGGGCGAAAGCAATCTCGGTACGGTGACCGCCACCTGCACTGATGTCGAGGAGATAATCGCCTGAAGGTGGAATGGTGAATGTGCACATACCCCGCTCGTCAGTCATCGCTTCTGCCAGGGTCTTCTTTTGCTGTAGCAGCGTGACCTTGGCTTTCTCGGCGGGGATGTCGTTATCGTACCAGGCTTCGACGATGATCTTATCGCCCTGGATGTCGAGCTTGGCACAAAGTTTATGGGGAATGCAGAGCAAAAGGAGAAATAGCATCAGCGATCACGACTAGGAAAATGGGAATAGCTCAGGTATAGTATGGTAGCACACCGTGGAGGACGACCATGCCTGTAGAGCTTGAACGAGTCTACGAATCTGTCATGCAACTGAGCGCGACTGATCGCAACATACTGCGAACCAGACTGATCGAAGAGGCTGGGCAGGAATTGCAGGACGAGATACTTCAACGGCAAGAAGAGGTTTTAAGTGGCAAGGTGAAGTGCATCCCTTCTCAAGTGGTGCTGCAACGCATCAAGGATCGTCATCAGTGACCCCATCCTTCATACACCCCAAAGCTGAATCAGAGTTGTATTCAGCATTTACCTGGTATGAAAAAAAGAACAAGGGTTTAGGTATCGAGTTCGACGATGACTTTGCCCGTACACTGCAACGCATCGAATCCAATCCCCTTCAATTTTCTGCAGATGAGCATGAGTGCCGTGCGTGCCCCTTTGAACGATTTCCCTACACCGTCTACTATCGTGTAATGCCTGAAGGCATCTATGTCTGGGCCGTTGCCCATCAGAGTCGTCAGAACAATTACTGGATTCAGCGACTCGCGCCTTGACCGTGAAAATCGAGTGCCAACATGCAGCCTATCTCCCCCGCTCTTCGTGCTCTCCTCACCCATCTCGTTGACTACGCAGGCACCTTTCCGCCGGCAGGGCTGCCTTGTTCGAAGGCGCAGGGAAACTATGCCAGTTACCTGACAAGCAAACACTCCTGGATGTTGCGTTGGCTGGTGGTAAGTTCTGCTGATGTTCCATCGCTTCCACGAGAACTGGACGGCAAACTGTCCGTGCTCTCGGAAGTCGATGAACCTCGGGCCGCCTGCATTGAATCGAAGACCATCGTAAAGTTACCTCGACCGGTCTATGCCGAGGTCCCGGTTACCCAATTACCTGAAGTGAAGGCGGCAGGGATCTTCGCCAAGATTCGTACCGGCAGCATCAAACCGGAAGGAATCCCCTCCGCTGAGAGTGTAGCAGAGTTCATCATCACCTGTGCCAGGCTGAAACTCCCCTTCAAAGCTACTGCCGGGCTGCATCATCCCATACGTGCAGAATATCCTCTCACCTACGAAGCCAATGCACCGCGGGCAGTAATGCATGGGTTCCTCAATGTCTTCCTCGCCGCTGCTTTCGCCTGGCAGGGAGACACTGACATCCTCCCCGTTTTAACCGAAACCGATCCCAGTGCCTTCCGTTTCGATGAAGCTGCCCATTGGCGAAACCGTTCACTCACGGTGGCTCAGCTACAGGATGCCCGGCAGAACTTTTCCCATGCCTTTGGTTCCTGCTCGTTCGAAGAACCCATTCAGGATTTGCAAACACGAGGTTGGTTATGATCGACGCGACACACGATCCCAAGCTTACCAGTTGGGTCGAGAGCGCCCAGAAGCCTGGCACCGACTTCCCCATTCAAAATTTGCCATTGGGCATCTTTCGCCCTCACGGAGAAATGGCCCGCATCGGCGTAGCTATCGGCGACTCGATCCTCGATGTCAGTGAATGGTTGCCGGGCTCCACTCTCAACAATTATTGCGCCATGCCTCGCAGTCAGAGGCAGGAACTGCGTGCTACTTTCAGTCAACTGCTGGCAGTTGGCTCACCAGCCATTCCACTCTATTCGCAGGCAACATGCGCGATGCTCATGCCAGTGACTGTAGGCGACTTCACCGACTTCTATGCATCCATTGATCACGCAACGAATGTCGGGAAGATGTTCCGGCCTGATAATCCACTGTTACCGAATTACAAGCACGTTCCTATCGCTTACCATGGCCGTTCCTCATCGCTGGTTGTCAGTGGGACACCCGTCAAAAGACCACAAGGGCAACTGGGAGAAGGTAAATTCGGGCCTAGTGGCGAGCTGGATTACGAAGTAGAACTCGGGGTCTTCCTGGGGCCTGGTAACAAGCTTGGCGAAACGATACCGATAACACAAGTTACAGACCATCTGGTTGGCGTCTGTCTCGTGAACGACTGGTCAGCACGAGACATTCAGCGTTGGGAATACCAACCCCTCGGGCCGTTCCTGGCGAAAAACTTTGCTACTTCGGTGTCACCATGGCTGGTGACGATGGAAGCACTGGAGCCTTTCCGTTCGAAAGCCCGTGAGCACGATGTTCCCACGTTGCTGTACTTGCAGGAACCTGGCGAAAGCGCGTTCGACATCATCGTCGAATGTTATCTGCAGTCAGCAAAGATGAGTGAACCCATGTTGCTGAGCCGAGGTGCCTTCCAGGATATGTACTGGACGTTAGGCCAGATGCTGGCCCATCACGCCAGTAACGGCTGCCTGATTCGGCCAGGTGATCTCATTGCCAGTGGCACTATCTCTGGCCCTAACAAAGATAATCGTGGTTGCCTGCTGGAATTGACATGGAAAGGCACAGAGCCTGTTCAACTACCTGACGACGAGACACGCAAGTTCCTCGAGACGGGCGATACCGTAACATTCAAGGCATACTGCCAGCGAGATGGATTTGTCCGGATTGGCTTGGGAAGTTGCTCCGGACAAATCGTGTAACCACTAACTCGATTTGCCGTCTTTCTCAGCCTTCTTGACTGCTGCTTCGATGGCCATGTCGAGTTCACCGGTGCTGGGAGCCCCGACCCAGACTTTGCGAATCACGCCTTTGTGATCGATCAGAACGAGAGTGGGAAAGCCTTTGACACTGCACTTCTTTGAAAGCAGACTGCCATCGGGCAGCTTGTCTTTGAAAGAACGAAACTGCACCTGATGCTTTTTCATGCCTGCTGCGATAGTGGCATCGTCCTTGTCGTTGTTCACTCCAAGAATGGCAAACGGGCGACTCTTGTACTGATTGACAAGCTGGTTCTCGTGCGGAATCAGCTTGACACAATGCGGGCACCAGAAGCCCCAGAAATCGAGAAGGATCACTTTGCCTTCGTAGTCGGAAAGGCGGAAGTTGGATTTCTCCAGGTCTTCACCTACGATGTCAGGCACCACCGTACCTTCCACCAGTTTGATGTCTTTGAGATCTCGATTGGCCAGCCCCGCCCATACGGTTTCGTTCTTGCCGTTATTCTTGCCCGGATTCTTGCCTGCATCATTCTTGAGGGGTGTCTTGAGGGCCTGCTGATCTTTCGATGCCGAACCGGGAGCAAATGCCGCATACCCACCCCAGACAGCTCCACCCAGCATCAAGAGCGCTGCAGCCAGAACCAGCCAGCGGCCAGCGTTCGACTTCCGTTTCTTTTTCTTGAACTTCTTCCCTGATCTCCTGATGACTTTCGTTTTCGAAGGAGCAATCTCCTGCGTGGTCTCCAACGCATTAGAATTCGAGACAGGTTCCTGCTCAAGCAGTGTTGCCGTTGGCAGTGGTTCAGAGACGGAAGCTGTTGGTGAAGCAGTGAATTGCTTTAGGGCAGTGAGAACATCCGCCGGCGTGGCGTAACGGTCCTGAGGCTGCTTCTCCAGCATGGTTTGAATCACGAAGGAGAACGATTCCGGCACATCCTTCTTGAGCAGATGCAACGGCGTGGGCATATTCATCTGGTGTTGCAACAGCTTCTGCGCTGGCGAACCATCGACTATGGTCTTGCCTGCTACCAGCGTATAGGCAGTAGCACCCAGGCTGTAGATATCGGTGCGAATGTCTATCTGCTTGCCAAAGGCTTGTTCAGGCGAAACGTAATCAATCGAGCCCTGCACATCCTTGCCATCGGAAAGGTCAGCGGTCAGGTTATCGTGTTTCTTTTCCATCGACCGTGCCAGGCCCAGGTCAAGAATCTTGACCTGACCGCTCTTGTCGATCAGCAGATTAGCAGGCTTGATATCACGATGGATGAAGTTACGTTCGTGGGCGTGCTGTAAACCCCGACAGACTTGCAGCAGAACATTCACCACCATCCGCCACTGCATGCACCCCTTCTTTTCGAGATACTTGTGCAGGGTGATGCCGTTGATGTACTCCATCACCAGGTAATGGATGCCATTGTGTTCGTTAACATCGTGGGCTTTCACGATGTTCGGGTGGTCGAGCGTGGCTACTGATCGCGCTTCGCGGTAGAAGCGTTCGAGTGCCAGCTTATCCCTGGTACGATCTTCCGGCAGAACCTTGAGAGCAACTTTGCGGTGCATCTTCTGGTGTTCCGCCAGATAGACGATGCCCATGCCACCAGCACCGAGTTTGCTCAGAATATTGTACGGTCCAATCCGCAGGCCTTTGTAACGTCCAGCAAGGAGAGATTTCGTCTGGAATTCTGTGAGGATGTCTTGTTTGATCAGGAAGTCAGCGAGTGCCTGGGAATCATCCGTGCTTCCTTGGAATTGAGCCAGAACCGCGTCCAACTCGCTCGAATCGACAAGTTTGCTTTTGCGAAGAGTGACGAGAAACGAAGTTGCTTCAAGCGTAGTCATAAAGCCTCCTTGCCCAAGGGTAGGTCAGGAATTACGACAAACAAGAAAATGTTTCATGGAACCTGCTGGCCTTATCGCACTAAGCAATAATGACGACTTAATGAACATTGCAGATTCTGCTGAACTAAACACCAACCCAATCGTCTATGGTAATGACCGAACCACTATTACCAGTGGCATCGATTTCGTTGCCTGGATTTTTAGCAGAATCTCAAGGCAAACGTCTGCAAGTCCGCTGGTATGCGGCTAGTGTTGCACGGGACATTCTCGCAGTGACTCAGCAGCGCAGATGCCAAACCGGCAACTTGGCACACTATTGTGCAACACCTGCTGCAAGTTTGAGCGACCGAAGCGTCTCACTGTAAATTGAGTCTGTGTCACGAGCTGCGGTGGAATTCAGAAGAATTGTATCAGCAGCACCATCATCTGCATCGTAACGGCATAGAGCTTGCTACAGTCATTTACACCTTTTGTTGAATCATCCACGCTGGTCATGCGAATAATGGTTCAACGAAAGAACACCTATGAGGAGTACAACCATGGCAAGGAATGACGCTTTACTGAAGCTTCATCAGCGTCTGGTTGAACGCCGAAATTCCCTCCGTGCCATGCTCACCCGAGATATGGCCGATTTGAATATTGGCGATGCAACTGGAGATGAAGCCGATGCTGCCTTCGACAGCGGTGCTGAAGAAATCAACAGCTCGCTGGCGGAAATCGAATCACGCGAACTCCATCTCATCGAGAAGGCCATCGCCAAGCTGAAGCATGGCACGTATGGCATCTGCGAACACTGTCAGAAGAAGATCCCGGTCGCCCGGCTCAATGCCCTGCCTTACAGCGTCTACTGCATGACCTGTCAGCGGGAGATGGAGCGTAACCCGGGAGATTTCCAGGATAACCGCCGAAGCAACTGGGAACATGTTTACGACAATGCTCGCCGGTACTCGGACGAACCAACCAAGTTCGATCTTGCTGCCCTAGAGCATGACTAACTGTTAAAGTTTACCACTTGGGCAAGCCGGTCGTATTCGACCGGCTTGTTGGCGTTTGGGGGTTTGCCGGACGACCACTCGCTGAACCCAGTCTGGATTGTAACTTCTTGCAGATGATCCAGGTTACTGAACTGGTATGATGGGTTGGTCTATCTACTGTCTCTACCTGTATTGGTGAGGTCGGGTCATGTCTCGATGTATCCCCTCTGCCCTGTTCTGTCTGATCCTGGCAAGCCCAGTACTGGCTCAAAGTACGCCGGTTGTCACCGATGTCGTTGCCCTGAGTGAGCGTTTCCAACTCGTCTCCAAAAAACTTGCCCCTGCTGTCGTTTCCATTGAAGCACGGAAGCTCTCTACGCTTCCCAACTCTGGCACGAAGAAGCAGCTTGAAGATTCCGGCTCTGGTGTCATCGTCAAGCTCGAAGGCAAGCCCGGCTACTACGTCCTGACCAATAATCACATCGTGGAAGGTGCCACGCCACAGAACATCATGCTGCAACTGGCGGATGGCAAGCTGCTTCAGCCCAGGAAAGTCTGGACGTACCCCGCAGCCGACGTGGCAGTGCTGTTGCTGGAGACTACAGATACCCTCACCCATGCCCCCTTCGGAGACAGCGATCAGCTCCAGCAAGGCCAATGGGTTCTTGCCATCGGTAGTCCCTTCGGCTTGAGCCAATCACTGACCCATGGCATTGTCAGTGCCCTGGGGCGAGGCCAGGTCAGTCTCGGCTCCGAGATTCACATCAAGGACTTCATTCAAAGCGATGCAGCCATCAATCCCGGCTCCAGTGGTGGTCCACTGATCAATCTGAAAGGTGAACTGGTTGGCATCAATACTGCCATCGCCTCCCCCAGCGGAGGGAGTAACGGCATTTCATTCAGCATCCCCATCAATTACTTCAAAAAATGTGCTGAGCAGCTTCTCGAGAAAGGATATGTCTCGCGAGGTTACATCGGAGTTCAGTTAGCGGTAGCTCTGGAACCATTTGATGCAGTCAAGCTCGGTCTCGATCGAGGCTGGGGTGCCCTCATTGAATACGTTCGACCTGATGGATCAGCTCTTTCCGCTGGTTTGCAACGAGGAGATGTCATCCTCGAAATCAATCAGAAAGTGATTCGTAACGAGAACGACTGTATCAACACGATCAGTACGCTTCCCATCGGCAAGCCTGCCACCTTTGTCATTTGGCGTGATAAACGTCGCATGGTGATCCAGTGTCAGGTGGAAGATTATGCTCAGAAATTTCCGACGAAGCGGTAACGACCGGTTCGGAGATAACTTAGCAAGCTTATCCTTCTTGCCTGCATACCCCTGTTTCAGGTTGCTGCTTACACTTTGCTAGCAGCAACACAAGACCGCCTTGACACTCACAGCAAGAACTGGCATATGCCTGCCCGCCCAGGGATTGGGCGCGATGCACACTGCATCGTTGGGGAGGGAGTCTGCACTTGCCTGCACTTCGGGCCTGCACTGTTTTGGCCCTGATGGCTCTGGTTTTCACTCTGGCATGGCCTGTCGAAGCCATGGCACAGGGCGCGTCCACGTCGGCATCCGATGAAAAACCCATTACCATCTATGCTGATCGTGTACTGGGCTGGTCGGAAGAGTCACATCACGGATTGTACGCCAAAGGCAACGTCAGTATTGAAAGAGGTACCACCCGCATCAAACTGCGCAACGCCATTCTCTGGGTCACCAAGCCCGGCATCAGTGATGATAATCGTGCCATCCTCTACGGCGAAGGAGCTGTTTCACTCGAAGAGAACAGCAAGCCAAAACGAACGTTTGAACGCATCAGTTTTCAGTGGCGAATCTCTGGCGACTTGCGCGTGATCGCACCAGATAAGCCAGCAGGACAGCCAGCCGCAACAGACCCGATCTACATGCGAGCCCAGGCTGTGCTGAAATCGCCTCCACCACTCGATACACCGATTGGTGAAACATCCGCCATAGCTGCTGCACCACCGCCAGCACCCACTACAACAGAATCTGCCAAACCAGCGGAAACAGGCATAGCCTCACAGGTTGTCAAACAGCGCGAACGTGATTTCAGCCAGGAACCCATCAGCCCCACGCCCGAAGTGGCAAATATCCTGAATCGTTCCGGTACTCTGGGAATTTCATCGCGTACGTCTTCGCCCTATCAGTATCGCATCCTGCCCAGTAAGCCGGGCGAGTACACCGCGCTATTCTGGGGTGGCATCACGCTCTATGCAGGTGACGAGAACAGCATCATTGACATCAGCAGTGATCGTGTTGTCGTCTGGGCCAAGGGTATCACGGGAGCACCAGGCCAGGGTGTCCCCAACTTCAGCAACTTCCGCAAAGACCAGGTCGAAGTCTATCTCGAAGGCCATGTGGAAATACGATACCGACGGTTCAATGGTCCATCGGCCAATGTGGATCAACTGGTGCTGGCTGATCGGGGTTACTATGATCTTGGTCGCAATACCGCACTGCTCAGCAAGTGTGAATTGATCTACAACATGCCTGGTCTTCGTTTGCCAATTCACGTTCAGGCCGCCGAAGTACGCCAGCTTGATCTGAATAACTTCCAGGCCAACGATGCTGCGTTCTTTGCCAGCCGACTGCCCAGCGATCCGGACATCAAGGTGATGTCAGGCAATCTCAATATTCAGCTTCGCGACATGCCTCGCAAAGGAATGTTCGGCACCACTGCGTTCGATCCGGTTCAGTCCGGCGGGGCAGCAGATGCTTCCATCTATGGCTCTGCCGATGATGTGCAGATTCGATTCATGGATTTCACGGTCGGGTCACTTCGCCATACCGAAGGAGACTTGCGTGATCCACTCGGCCCCATCGAAGGGGTACGATTCCGTTCTGACAAGATCTTCGGTACCGGGCTGGAATTGCAACTCGACGCGCTCGAACTGTTCGGCATGGATAAGGGCGCGAATACCCGTTGGACCATCAGTCCGCTGTTTTACAGCAAGCGTGGTCTGGGAGCTATTACCGAATATCAGACCAGCGGCGTCGGCATGCTCGGATTTCCAGGCCGATACGACACCTTTCTGCGTGGTCATATCCAATGGGATTACGGTGATATTGACCGCCTGGGCACCCTCCGCCAGGAAGAGGTGCCTAGCGATTTTCGTGGATTGCTCACCTTCCGGCATCGCCAGGAACTCTCCGAGAACTGGTCGTTCCAGACTCAGCTGGGTTACCAGAGCGACCGCAACTTCTATGAACAATGGTGGAAGCGCAGTTTTGATGAAGACCTGAACCAGGAAACGTTTGGCCTGCTGAAATACCAGAATGAACAGTTCGCCTTCGGCGCACTGCTGAAACCCAATATTCGCCCCTGGGTGAATGAAGGAGCAGCCTTGCCTCGTGGTGACCTCTGGCTCGTCGGGCAGGACCTGTTCAACACCTTGACGTACTATGGTCACGCCAGTGCCGGCCTTTATCGATTCAACGCCAGTAGTGATCTCAGCGAAACATACTTTAACACGTTCTTTCCGAATGAATTTGAACGCTATCGACCACTGCCACCTTCCAGCGACATGCCACATCGGGATTCGTTCTGGTTGAGCCGCTTCAACATCATGAACGAAGTGGATCTGCCCATCAACCTGGGTGTGCTTAACATCACGCCGTACGCACTGGCTGACCTGGCGTATTACTCTGATGACATGTCAGGCAATGACGCTGGCAGAGTCTGGTATGGCTATGGTGCCCGGGCTGCCTTGCCGCTCTCTCGACTGTACTCCAACGTTCAGAGTGATTTCTTCAACGTGCGTGGCATCAATCACAAGGTCAGCATCGAAGCTGACTACCGAACCACGAAAAGCAATGTCGATTTCCGTCGATTGCCTCTGCTGGATCGACTGGATGATGATACTACCGATCAGGCTCGACGTGACTTGCGTATGTATCGCATCATGAATAACACCAGGCTCGATCTGGCAACTTCACCGCTTTACGATCCTCAGCTATATGCATTGCGACGAGGCTATCTGAGTTCGATCGACAATCTTGACGACATGGAATATCTTCGCTTCGGCGTGCGGAACCGCTGGCAAACCAAGCGTGGCGTGGAAGAAGCAGAACGAACCGTAGACTGGATGACTTTCGATATCTTCGCGACCTACTTCCCGAACGAAGGGCGTGACAACTACGGCAATCCGTTTGGCCTCATCGACTATAACTTCACCTGGCAAATCGGGGAACGCACCAGCTTCCTCTTCAATGGCTTCATCGATCCGTTCACCGGTGGGGCCCGCAGTCTGAGTGCCGGATTGCTCATCGAGCGATCAGAACGTCTCCGTTTCTACCTGGGTTACTATCAACTGGATCCGGTAGGCACCAACGCCGTGGTCTGGAGCAGCAGCTATGTCATCAATTCGAAGTATGCGGTGACCTGGTCGTCAACGTACGATTTCGGTGGTTCCAAGAATCTGGGACAATCATTGATGATCACCCGTACCGGCTCTGATTTGCAGGTGAGTTTCGGGATTGGCTGGGATCCACTGCGGGACAACGTGAATGCCACCTTCGAAATCTACCCAACGCTGCTAGGCCCGACTCGCCATATGCGAGCGGTAGCACCGGGCCTGGCACAAGTTGATCCAAGCACCGTGCCGTACTAAGTTGGTGTCCCCAATGAGAGTCCAGTGCAAGTCATCCCCTCCTGCTAAATAACCGTACTCCTTCGCCTAGTATCAGGATCAACGAACTCGCTGCCAGCAAGGTCAGCCACTGCATCATCGTCAGTGGATATGTCGAAAAGACAGCACCACCGAATTGAGTGATGACAAACTGGCCAAATAAAATGATCCCTGCGATGGCCCAGAAGTAGGTATTGTCGAAAGGCTTATCAAACACCGAACGCGTGCTGCCGAAGCGGCGGGCGTTGAAGAGGTTCCAGAACTGTAGCAGCACATAGAACGTGAAAAAGATGGAAAGTCGCTGCATCGTAATGCGTGCTGCCTCCTTCGCTGCTTCCGAAGATTCACTGGATCGCAACACGGACTGAGCAACATCATAATCGAACTTGCCGTGCGCCTGGTACCAGAAGAGCATTCCACTCAGCAGTACGACAAAGAACGCTCCCATACCGATGATGGCCCAAGCCATCTTGGGAGTGATGATGAAATCCGTTGGTTGTCGCGGTGGCCGTTTCATCACAGCAGGGTCAGGAGGCTCAGTCGCCAGGGCCAGGGCAGCAAAGGTATCCATAATCAGGTTCACCCAGAGCAGTTGCATCACCGTCAGTGGTGTGCTCCCACCGGTAACGAACGCTGCAATCAGTGCCAGGGTGAGTGCCGAGAGGTTGATGGTAAGCTGAAAGACCAGGAACCGCTGTATGTTCTGATACAGCGACCGCCCCCAATAGATAGCGTTGACGATACTCTTAAATGAATCATCGAGCAGGATGATATCGCTGGCTTCCTTGGCGACGGCAGTGCCTGTCTTGCCCATGGCCAAACCCACATCTGCATAATTCATGGCCGGGGC
Source organism: uncultured Bacteroidales bacterium (assembly GCA_964410845.1). Lineage (GTDB taxonomy): Bacteria > Planctomycetota > Planctomycetia > Gemmatales > HRBIN36 > JAEUIE01. The sequence goes on from CAYPJB010000065.1 coordinate 14,235, forward strand.
ATCGTTGGTGCCATCGCCGGTGACAGCCACCACCTCGCCCTGCTCTTTCAGGAGTTTGACCAGGCGGAGCTTGTCCATGGGCCGGGCTCTAGCCATGACCTTGACTTGCGTGACAGCAGTCGAAGCACGTTGATCATCCAAGGCAGCAAACTCGGGACCACTCAACAGTCTGCCTGGCACGGCATCGTCAGCATCGGTCCAGAGACCGATTTGTCGAGCGATTTCGCGCGCCGTGGCCGGGTTATCCCCCGTGACCATTTTCACTTTGACGCCTGAACGATTGCAGTCAGCGATGGCGCCGGACACCTCTGGACGGATCGGATCGTTGATGGCAAAGAAACCCAGCCAGGTTAGGTTATTGGCGAGGTCTTCGAGCCTGGTAGCTTCATCAACGTTTGAGACAACACTGTCTGGATAGGCGATGCCGAGTGTGCGCATTCCTCGTAGCTGATAATTCTTAAGTTCCGCATCAATGTGTTGCCGGGTGACCTCACTGAGTGGTTGTCTACCTTCACGGAGCAATTGTGACTGGCACCGGTGAAGGATAATCTCCGGTGCTCCTTTGACATGTAGAATCC
>CAYPJB010000066.1:0-14614 GCA_964410845.1 uncultured Bacteroidales bacterium
TTTCCTATTCTTCCGGTCCTCGTTGCACTCCTGTCGTGCATGAGGGCAAGGTTTATACACTTGGGGCAGAGGGGAATCTCTTCTGCCTGGATGCTGCCAGCGGTAAAGTTGTCTGGTCTCATGATCTCAGGAAGGAGTACAACACGAAGGCTGCTCTCTGGGGATACTCGGCCCATCCGCTCATTGATGGTGATAAGCTGATTACCCTAGTTGGTGGCGAAGGCAGCCATATCGTGGCATTCGACAAGAATACAGGCAAGGAACTGTGGAAAAACCTCACTTCACCTGAGCAGGGTTACACGCCACCGACGATCATCAACTTTGCTGGCGTGCGACAACTGCTGACGGTACGACCTGATGCAGTAACGTCGTTGAACCCGGAAGATGGCAAGGAATACTGGTCGGTGCCTTACCAGGCCAGCAATGGTTCTATCATCATGTCGCCAATCCTGTACAAGGATTTACTGTTCGTCGGTGGCTATTCCAACAAGAACCTGCTGCTGAAATTGTCGAGTGACAAGCCAGGTGCCACCGAGGTCTGGCGTGACAAGAGCAAGCATGGCCTCAGCCCGGTGAATGTTCAACCGTTCGCCGAGAATGGCCTGATGTTCGGCTTCGACCAGAGTGGCATGTTCTACGGTGTGGATATTGAAACCGGCAAGCGGGTATGGGAAACACAGGCTGTGATGAAGAAACGTCCGGCTGGAAGTGAAACAGCTTTTATTGTCAAACAGGGCGACCGCTTCTGGCTATTCAATGAACTGGGCGAACTGATCATTTGCAAACTCAGCAAGGAAGGCTACCAGGAAATCGACCGAGTCAAGGTGATCGATATGACGAATACCGCGTTCGGCAGGGATGTGGTCTGGTGCATGCCCGCCTTTGCCAACAAGCGGATGTATGTGCGGAATGACAAGGAATGTATCTGTGTCGAACTGGCGAAGTAGAAGCAATATCCTTCCGCCTTAGTGACTTGCGAAATAATAACACCACAGGTGATCAACCTGTGGTGTTTTTTTGTCAGTGTATTAGACGCTTATCTTCGCATACGCTGCTGGAGTTACGTCTGAGTTATGCATACTGGGCGCTGATCTTCTCAGGGTTGACGCCCAGCTTCTTGATCAACTCCGCAACCTTGGCTGCAGGGAACTGACCTTTTCGGCACAGTGAGTAGGCAGCAGCGATCGCGACACTTTCCGCATCGTTCTCGAAGTGACGACGCAGATCCTTGCGATCTTCAGAGCGACCGAAGCCATCGGTTCCCAGTGGATGAAACCCGTTGGGGATGAACCGGCTGATCTGGTCAGTGACGATCTTCATGTTGTCGCTGACAGCCACCACGGGGAAAGGCTCCGAAGAAAGCGTCTGGGTGATATACGGTACTTTCGCCGTTGCGGTGGGGTGAAGCATGTTCCAGCGTTCGCAATCCAGTGCTTCGCGGCGTAGTTCGCTGTAACTGGTGACGCTCCAGACATCGGCTTCGATGCCACACTCCTTGTGCAGGATTTCCTGGGCACGCAGTGCTTGTTGCAGAATCACACCACTTCCAAAGAGGTGGACACGCAGTTTTCCCTTGGGGTCAGCTGCAGGCTTGTACTTGTACAGACCTTTGAGGATACCTTGCTCCACGCCGGCTGGCATAGGTGGCATCACGTAGTTTTCGTTGTACAAGGTGATGTAGTAGAAGATGCTTTCGCCATCCTGGTACATTCGGCGGATACCATCCTTGATGATGACGCCGATCTCGTAAGCAAAGGCAGGATCATAAGCGATGCAATTGGGTACTGTGCTGGCGACGAGGATGCTATGGCCATCTTCGTGCTGTAATCCTTCTCCATTCAATGTGGTGCGGCCATAAGTAGCTCCCAGGAGGAAGCCCTTGCCCCGAGCATCGCCATTGGCCCAGATTAAATCGCCAACCCGCTGGAAGCCGAACATCGAATAGTAGATGTAGAACGGAATCATGTTTACAGCATGGCTGGAATACGCCGTGCCTGCTGCGACGAAGCTCGACATACCGCCCGCTTCGCTGATGCCTTCCTGCAGGATCTGGCCAGTCTGTGATTCCTTGTAGTACATCAGGGAGCCGGAATCGACAGGTTCGTAGAGCTGACCCTTGGAGGAATAGATGCCCGCCTGGGAAAAGAGTGGATCCAGTCCGAAGGTACGTGATTCGTCAGGAACAATGGGGACGATCAGCTTGCCGAACTCCTTGTCCTTGAGCATGCGGCTCAAGATGGAGACGTAAGCCATCGTTGTTGAGACTTCACGTGTACCAGTGCCTTTCTTCGAATCTTCAAAGTTGGCATCATCGATAGTGGTGAAAGGCTTATTGCGGAGAACCCGACGAGGCACAAACCCCTGCAAGGCTTGGCGGCGTTCGTTGATGTACTGCACCTCGGGGCTGTTCTTGCCTGGATGGTAGAAAGGCAATTCTTCGATCTTGTCGTCAGGAATGGGAATGTGGTAGCGGTCCCGTATTTCCTGAAGGGCTACCTTTTCCACTTCTTTCTTCTGGTGAGCGGTGTTCTTTCCCGCAATCGTCTCGCCCAGGGCATAACCCTTGACGGTATGAGCCAGTACCACGGTCGGTTGGCCAGGATGATTGGTAGCTGCATGAAACGCTGCGTAGACCTTGGCAGGATCATGGCCACCACGCTTGAAGAACAAGTTAAACAGTTCTTCGTCGCTCAACCGAGCACCAAATTCCTGAAGTTCTGGGCGGTCGCCAATGAAGTCGTTACGGATGTATTCGCCCGTTTCGACGGTGTACTTCTGGAATTGACCATCCACCACTTCCATCAGACGATTAGCCAGGGCAGGGCCGTAGTCCTGGGCGAAGTGTTCATCCCATGCACTACCCCACAGGAGCTTAATGACATTCCAGCCAGCACCACGGAACAGGCCTTCGAGTTCCTGAATGATCTTGCCGTTGCCACGCACCGGACCATCGAGGCGCTGCAGGTTGCAATTGATTACCCACGTCAGGTTGTCGAGATGCTCCCGGCTACCCATGGTGATGGCGCCGAGCGATTCGGGCTCATCCATTTCGCCATCGCCCAGGAACGCCCAGACGCGGGACTTACTGGTGTCAGCCAAGCCACGAGCATGCAGATAGCGATTGAAGCGAGCCTGGTAGATGCTCATCAGAGGCCCAAGGCCCATCGATACGGTGGGGAATTCCCAGAAGTTGGGCATCAGCCAGGGGTGAGGATACGATGACAGACCACCACCTTCAGCAAGCTCGCGACGGAAGTTAATGAGGTTCTGTTCAGTCAAAAAGCCTTCGAGATAGGCTTGTGCATACATGCCCGGGGAGCCATGCCCCTGGAAGTAAATCTGATCTCCACCCAAGCCATCTTCCTTGCCCCGGAAGAAGTGCATGGTCGCCACCTGATACAAGGTTGCTGATGAAGCATAGGTAGCCAGGTGACCGCCAATACCTTTGGAGCGTTTGCCGCCCCGCATGACCATCGCAACCGCGTTCCAGCGATTGATACCCTTGATGCGGCGTTCCATCTCGCGGTCGCCTGGGTACTCAGGCTGCTCGGAAACGGGGATCGTGTTCAGGTAAGGCGTGTTCGCAGTGAACGGCGCTTGAGCACCGAGGCGAACGCTTTCTTCACGAAGGGCTTCAAGCAGGAAGCGAGCACGATCGGCACCAGTCTGCTCGACAACACTTTGCAGTGAGTGTCGCCATTCACTGGTTTCTACGGGATCGACATCATTGTGTGGTGTGACACCGTTCGTCTCATCGAGAAGGTGTTCATCATGGGGGACCGCATCGAGCTGGGTCGAGTCGTAGTTCATGGTTTGGTATCGTGGACAGACGAGGTAATAAGCAAGAGGTGAAGCAGACTGTAGCTATTGCAATAACAAACAGCCCAGGAAGGAGAGAGGGGCTATTGGTGCAACGCTAGCTGAATGTGCTTCACTTCAGAAAAATTATGGAATTATGTCAGGTACGCAAGGGCATTGATGTCTGAAGATGCATGAAGTTGATGTGACTGCAGGGAAGCAGTTACAACCAAATCAACCTGCGTAATCGATACCAGGCTTTCAGGTGAACTATTTACCCTCCCTTTGTTACTTGCCTATTTCCCCAGAAATATGGTAAAAGGTATACTCTCACCTTTAAGTTCTGCACCTAGAGAGAATAGTCATGAAGCTTCGTTTCTATCCATCACTTGATCGTCTCGAAGACCGTACCGTGCCAGCAGGCAACGTGACAGCTACATTCAGCGGCGGCATGCTTCGGATTCTGGGGGATGCTGAAGACAACCAAATCAGCATCGTAGGTGATGGCAAAGGAAATGTGACTGTCTCAGGTAGTAATGATACCACCATCAATGGACAAGAAGGGCCGATCAGCTTCAGCAAAGTAAGGAAGAGTCTGGAAGTCTGGATGCGTGCTGGTGATGACTCAGTCACTATCAGTCACTTGAAATTGTTAAGGACGGCTTTCGTTCATCTGGGTGAAGGCAATGACACTCTCAATGTGGATAGTCTCAAGGTACGCCGTGTGGCTGAAGTGTATGGCAACGCAGGTGATGACCTGATACAGGTGGAGAACAGCAAGTTTGGTCGTGGTCATCTGTTCGCTGGTGCAGACGATGACACAGTTAACCTGGCCGACAATTATTTTGGTCGCAAGAGTACAATTAATGGTGGAGATGGCGAAGATGCACTTGCTGGGCTGAACAACACTGTCAAGAAGAAATCGACAGTGAGTGGGTTTGAGACCCATGTTAATGGTGCAATTCCTGTTGCTTTTGCTGATGCAGCAACGTTAGACGAAGGTGGCAATACAACGATTAATCTGACAGGCAATGATGAAACCTTCCGCGGTACTCTTGATCTGACTAGCATTGTTATCACGGACGACCCTGCTCATGGGACAGTGACAGTACATGATGATGGCACAGTCACATATACTCACGATGGCAGTGAAACGACTTCGGACAGTTTTCAGTATTCCATCGCCAACAGCTTTGGCAATGTTTCCAAGCCGGTTACCGTGTCCATAACTGTGAACCCTGTCAATGATGCGCCGGTGGCAGTCAACGATGCTGCGACTTTGGCTGAAGGTGCCAGCTCGGATGTGAACGTAGCTGCCAACGATACTGATGTAGACGGCACCATAGATCTAACTAGCATCGTCATAACCCAGCAACCAGTGAATGGAACGCTGGTGGTGAATGCCAATGGTACCGTGACGTACACGCACAACGGTTCCGAAACGACAAGCGATTCTTTCAAGTACACCATCAGGGATAACAGCGGCGCAGTCTCGAATATTGCCACCGTGACGCTGACCATCACGCCCGTTAACGATGCTCCTGTAGCAGTGAATGATGCTGGCACGCTGGATGAAGGTGGCACGACCTCGATCAACGTAGCTGCTAATGATACCGATGTGGATGGCACCATTGATGTTGCTACCATTGCCATAGTTGCACTACCTGCCAATGGGAATGCGGTGGCGAACGCTGATGGTACCGTGACCTATACCCATAATGGATCGGAAACAACTAGTGACAGTTTCACTTACACCATCAAAGATAACAATGGCCTGGTTTCCAATGTTGCCACGGTAGTCATCACTGTCAATCCGGTGAACGATGCTCCAGTTGCGGTAAACGATGTGGGTAACACCACCAGCGGTGGAATAACCAACATCAATGTTGCGAGCAACGACACAGATGCTGATGGTACAGTTGATGTGGCAACGGTTGTGATTGTCACTCTACCCACGAATGGCACGGCGGTGGCTAATGCGGATGGCACCGTGACATATACTCACGATGGAAGTGCAACTACATCAGACAGTTTCACCTACACCATCAAGGATAACCTGGGTCTGGTATCCAACGTGGGTACGGTGAACGTGACGATTGCATAGTTGATCCCTTAGCATGCGATAGAATAAAACACGCTCCAGTCTTAGCTGGAGCGTGTTGCGTTTGATGGTTGTCATCACACACTACTTGATGAATCGACGAGGGTTGTCCCTTGCAGAATGGCATAAAGATACGGTGGTTTGCGGTTGCCTGTATGATGCTGGTAACCTTCCTCTTCGGCACAGATCTTTTCTCGTCTGAAAACACAGGCCCCATTGTTCGCTGGGTGCTCTCGTGGTTTCTGCCCCAAGGTGCCGACATCAAACTGCTCGGCAGTGGCGAAGGAATGATGCGGAAGACGGCTCACTTTCTGGAATACGCCCTGCTGGCGTTTCTCTGGTGGTGGGCTTTGAGAGGCAGTACCAGCGGCTGGCAATGGCGTTGGGTATTCATTGCCTGGCTGGCAGCAACCTTGTGGGCTTCAGTAGACGAATTACAACAGGCATTTATCAGTACTAAACGCACCGGAAGCCCCTGGGATGTGCTGATCGACAGCAGCGGAGCACTCACGGCACAGGTACTTACAGGAATAGTGTGGTTCATTAACCACCGGCGAATCGCCGGTGGGGGTACTCGCGATGGTGAGAGTACATAGCATCTTTGAACAATTACCCCTCGCGACTCGCGGGGGGCTAAAGGTTGTTACTTCACTTCATCCTTGGGCGGATGGAAGAACAACAATAGCAAGACTGCACCTATCAGCCCTGCAATCATGGAATACTGGAAAACCGCTGGGTAATCGAGTTCGCCGTTGACGGTATACCTAGTCTTCAGTTCAGAAGTGAAGAAGTTGGCTACGAAAGGCCCGACACCAAGGATCAGTACGTTGAACAGGCCTTGGGCACTGCTGCGGATGTCCTTCGGGAAGTACTTATCCACAAAGATGTAAACAGTTGCGAAGAAGAAAGCGTAACAGATGCCATGAAGCACATTGATCAGAATGGCTGCAGTTTTGTCGGGGAAGTAGGCAAAAACAGCGAAGCGAGCGGCATGGCCTAAAACACCAATGATCATCGTGGTACGCCAGCCGAGAGTCTTGAGAACATAGCCCAGGAAGAGCATGGTCAGAATCTCAGCGATCTGGCCGATCTTCATGACAGGACCAGCCCAGTTTGCGGCGATCCCTACTTTGTCCTTCAGGAAGTCGTAGGTCCAGAAGAAGTAGCTTTGATGCACAGCTGCATCAATGAAAGTGACAATGAAGAGCACCAGGAGAAAGGGCTTGGCGAGATAACGAAGCGCTTTGAGCCATGCCAGTGCATCTTGTCCGCTGGCAGGCTTGGGTGGTGTGTTAGGAAGTGTCAAACTAAACGCGGCAAGGAGCAGCGATGCCACGCCAGCCACAAGGAAAACATAGCTTTGCCCTTTTGCGAGTGCATCACCAGAGAGTGAGTTGGCGAAAGCAGTCCCCAGCCAATCCGTGAAGCCGACGGTTCCGTAGGCAGGTACCTTGGACCAATCCACCAGGATAAAGATGAATGGCCAACTGGCGACGATCCAGCCAATTGTGCCCCAGAGACGAACGGGGCCAAATTCTTTCTCTGGATCTTTCATCGCAGCGAAAGCAATGGAATTGGTGATGGAGATGGTTGGGACGTAGAAAATAGAGTGGAGCAGCATTAGGCCAAAGAAAGGCCAGTAACTCGCTTTGGTACCGGGTTCGGGATGGAGGAAGAAAAGGCCAAGAATGGCCAGTCCACCGATGAGGTGGCTGAATGCCAGAAACTTCTCAGCGGCAAAGTGGCGGTCGGCGTATTGCGTGCTGAAGAAGAGTGCTACCAGTGCTCCGATGTTGAAAGCACCGAAGACCAATGGTGTCATCCACGATTCGGGGAAGCCCAGACCGGGAATGTACGAGAAACCAATTTCAAACCAGGCTCCCCAGATGACGAACTGGAGGAACATCATAAAGGAGAGTTTGAACTTGAGGGCAAACGGCGTGGCAGGCGCGCTGGACATCGAGGCTGTGCTCCGAGTATCTCGCAGAAAAGAGGCGGGTACGATTCAGAGACTGTATGCGGCAGAGCAGGGGGATGCAACGAAAAAGCCTACGGATTGACCGTAGGCTGGTTTGAAAGCAGTTGAATAACTACTTCGTCGTGCCTGCTGCCTTCTTGAGCATGCGGGCGAGACGGGCTTTCTTGCGAGCTGCGGTGTTCTTGTGGATGACACCCTTGGCAGCAGCCTGATCGATGAGCTTGGCACTCTGGCTGATGTTTTCCTTCAGCTTGACTGCATCGCCACCTTTGATGGCTGCTTCAAAAGCCTTGTGCTGTACCTTCAGACCTTTGGTCACGGCTCGGTTGCGTGTACGTCGTTCAGCGCTCGTTCGCATTCGCTTCTTGGCGCTCTTCGTATGTGGCATTCTTTGCTCCGATTCACTTATATCGAACTATCTTTGTACAACTGTGAAGTGTCGCGACAAGAGATTTTTAACTCTTCTGGCGATACTTATGATAGAGCTGCCAGTTTCGTAGGGTGCCTGAAATAGAGACAATACTGATGATCAGTGATATGCCCGCTGCCCACCACGGAAACTCCCCTAAATTCGCCTGGGGTATGGCGATACTGGCGATCATGCTGGTAAAGACCGAGACGATGGCGAATATCCAGGTACGCTGGAAGTACATCTTGGCCATGAGTTGACTGACCAGGCTGACGAATCCTTCAGCGACAGTAGGCAGCCAGCCATTGTCAGTGAGCTGTTGATGGATCGCGTGTTTACTTTTTCCCAGTCGAAATTCATGAACGATGGCGAGTGTGGCATCCTGAAGGGCAATGCGCTCTTCATTAGTGAGTGCGCCGCCAGGGTTTTCCTGCCGTTTGGCCATCACAGGACCGGCGGTTTTCAATTCGTTTATTTCTGGCATTGGTTGTATTGCATAGAAGAAGGAAAGGATCGCACTTCACAGCCCGAAGTGATTGCGATGGCAGTACTGCTACAGGCTGTTAGCTCGCTTACTTCGCCGTGAATTCAGCGAGTGCTTCCAGTGCTCTTGTGGCGTACACCATCGCTGGGCCACCACCCATGCTGACAGCGACACCGAGGGTTTCTGCGATCTCCTCGATGCTGGCACCAGCTTTCACACAATTATTGACATGCACTGCAATGCAGCCATCACAACGGGCTGCAACACCGAGTGCGAGGGCAATGAGTTCCTTGGTTTTGTGATCAAGTACCCCGGCTTCAGTTCCTGCTTTGTCGAGTGCGAGGAATCCATCGGTAGCCTTGGGGGCCAGTTTCTTCATCGTCAATACGCCATGCGTGAGACGGTTGAGGATTTCCTTGTGCTGTCCGGCCATGATGCGACTCCATGTTGATGAAATCAACTTACTTCAATTTCTGCGGGAGTGATGATTTGCGGGTTTTGTCCAGCGGGCAGTGGTTGAAGCTTCAGTTCACTCGCCTTCCAGCCACGATGCCGCACGAAACCAGTGTAAGGGGGATGTGCTCCAAGATTACCGACAACGCGGATAGCCGATGGATCGTATCCAGCTTGTACGGTCATTTTCTCGTCTTCAAGCGTCTCGACGACGGGGACAAAGGTTACATGGTCGGTGAGTGCCTTGGCGGTCTTGCGGTGTACTTCACGAACCGCAGCACCGATCTGAGCATCAGGCAACCCCTGGATATCTTCCATCAGGAAGTCAATCAGACGGCCTTCTCGTTGAAGGATGCTGACAAGTTGTAATGGATCAACCTGGGGTTTGGGCGGTTCTACCGGCATGGGAGTTGGTATAGATGGAGCAACCCGATCAGGAGTTGAAGGAGCCGTGATCGTTTTGCCTTGTTGGATATCGAGAATCTGTTGAGCAAAACCGGCATGGAACAATGCACGGAAGAAAGCGCTGAAAGCGATACCGATTCTTGCGACAAATCCGGGCGTATTCTGAGATTGCATGATCATACCTTTCTTCAACCTCAGTATTGTAGGTTCTGGAACTGAAGTTGACAGTTAGACAGCAATCGTGATGCCACTACACTAGTTGTTGATCCCCGATGACATGTTCAGCAGGAAATGACGTCTTCCGTTATCACTTCATTTAACTGGTATGCATAACACCAAACTCATTATCAGTTACGATGGCACTGCCTACTTTGGCTGGCAGCGGCAGAAAGAACATCGCAGCGTACAACAGACGCTGGAAGAGGTATTGGAACGACTGGCGAGTGGCGAAAAGGTGGTCTGCCATGCTAGCGGCCGCACTGATACCGGTGTGCATGCGGTGGGGCAAGTGGTGCACTTTCACAGCAACGTGAAGCTGTCACCGGACAAGCTACTCGGGGCGATGAACGGCTTATTACCCAAAGATGTAGTAGTAAAATCGGTGGAAGTAGTGCCTGACGACTTTCATGCCAGTACCTCCGCTAAACGAAAACTGTATCGGTACGTCATCAACGATGCCCGTGCCCCTGATGTGTTTCTCCGCAGATACAGCTGGCATTTTCCATACTGTCGGCTGAATGAAGTGACAATGAATGAGGCCGCACGATATCTGTTGGGCGAACACGATTTCCGGTGTTTCGAGACCAATTGGCCAAATCGCAAATCGTCGGTGCGGACCATCACCTATATCAAGGTGTGCCGTGCCGATGAGTTATTGTGGATCGATGTGGAAGCGAACGGTTTTCTTTACAACATGGTACGAGCAATCACCGGTACCCTGGTGCAAGTGGGCCGTGGCTACTGGCCCGTGGAAAAAGTGAAGGAGATACTCGAAGCTGGCAAACGTACCGAGGCTGGCCCCAATGCTCCACCAGAGGGATTGTTCCTGATGCGAGTGATGTACCAGTAGTGTTGCCAGTTATGGGCAACCGGGAAGGTGCTTTGCTTACTTTTTCCCCAGGTATCTAACGCGGAAACTGGGGGTGAGTTGTTCCAGGTCGAGCATTGTCAGGAAATCAATGGTCTTGAAGGCTCGATCTATCGCGGGTTCACCGCAAATGTAGGCACCCACCATCAGGTACATGCGCAATAGCTTGGGTGCATCGGGCAGGTCATCAGGTAATGGTGTGGCTAGTGCAGGCAGTCGATAATCGACAGTTGGTATTGTTCGCAATGGCATTGGTGCCAGGTGCTTCTTCAGTCGTTCATAGGTAGCCCAGCCAGTGAAGGAATCCTGCGTTGTGACCGAGGAGCAGCCAATCAGATAACGAGCACCGATCTCATGTGCGTAACGGGAAATGCCGTGCCAGAGCAGGTTGATGACATCGTAGGTACGGAAGTCCTGATGGACGCAAGCTCTGCCGAGTTCGATGACTTTATCCCGTATCGATTCAAAGGGGCTGAAGTCAAACTCCAGTTCGCTGTAGTATCCCTTGCAAACCCGTGCCGTTCGACCTGATTGCATGCGGTAGGTGCCTACCACTCGGCTGGTCGGTTCATGTTCGACGATGAGATGCTCACAGACGGCGTCGAACGGGTCGATATCCTCTCCGGTTTCGTAAGCGGAATCGAGGCCTTCGTTGAGTTCCAGGTTGAAGACTTCAAAACGAAGCCGGTATGCAGCCCGACGTTCATCATCATTGAACGCTAGACGCACTACAAAATCGCGATGCCTGGCCAGAATCGGGTTGGCCTGCAACGCTTTGGAAAGCGGGCGATGTAAAATAGATTTCATGACGTCGTGCCATGGCCCTTGAAGTGAACGAAGCGACTCTTCGATTCTCATCCATGAAGGGGGTATTCATAGCTTCACTTTCAGCATCGGCTTTGTCAAGTCACGATAGTTCGCGGGTATACAACTTTCAGCACCTTCTTATACCCGACACATCAAAGCTACATGAGTTCGTCATGATGTGGGATCATGACGACATTCAACTGTAGAGAATCACTTCTGCCTAGTTGCTACAGCGTTCTGCTTTGTTTGCAATGCAAACGCATTGGCTTTCTCCATCGTGGCTAGTTCGGGAGGAAGCTTTACTGTCCCCGTGTGGGCAACAGCTACGGCTTGATGGAGCTGACCTTTCGTGTACTGATGCATGGCAGCGATTTTATCCTGCACACGCATCAGACCTTCCAGCAGTGCCTCGGGGCGGGGGGGGCAGCCAGGCACGTAAACATCCACTGGTACTACCAGATCAACGCCTTTCACGACGTTGTAGCCATACTTGTAATACGGCCCGCCCGAACAGGTGCATGCTCCCATGGCAATCACGAACTTCGGGTCTGGCATCTGGTTATAAAGTCGACGAACCCGGCTCGCCATCTTCAGATTCACCGTGCCGGCAACAATCATCAGATCGGCTTGCCGTGGTGTAGCCCGAAACGCACCCGCCCCGAATCGATCGATATCGTACTTGGATGCCCCGGTAGCCATCATTTCCATGGCACAGCAAGCGAGGCCGAATGTCATCGGCCACAGGCTGTTCTTTCGTGCCCAGTTAATCGCAAATTCCAGGGTGGTGGTCACTACTCCTTCGGAGAGTGCTCCTTCCAGCAAACTCATTCGATGATCCCATCAATTTTAAAGTGGAGAAGTTACATCCCAAGGACGTCAGCCATGGCATGCCAGCCCGGTCCTTTGTTCGCCAGGTAGGCTGCTGCTTCAAGTGCCCCCTTGGCAAAGGCATCTCTGCTGCTGGCAGTATGCTGGAGTGAAAGCGTTTCGCCCAGTGTGCTGAAGAGCACGGTGTGATCACCGACGTGATCGCCTGCTCGCACTGCATGAATGCCAATCTCTTTGCGAGTCCGTTCCCCAACGATGCCTTCTCGGCCATGACGCAAAGGTACATCTCCCAATTGTTCCTGCACGATCTGAGACAATCGTAGTGCTGTGCCAGAGGGAGAATCTTTCTTGAAGCGGTGATGCTTTTCGATGATTTCGATATCGAAGTCCTGCGATTTGAGAGCTGCTGCTGCCTGACCGACCAGTTTCATGAGCAGGTTCATTCCCAGGCTCAGGTTCGCGGTCACCAGCAGCGGCATCTCATGTGCTGCTTCTTTGAGGGCTCGCATCTGCTCGACCGTATGCCCGGTTGTAGCAACAACCATAGGGATGCGGGCACCTCTGCAATGCGGGAGGATAGCGGCCGTGCCTTCAGGTGATGAAACATCGATCACGAGATCAATTACGCGATCAGTCGGCCACTTGTCATCAATCTTGATTCCTTCCAGATCAGGCAAGGCCATCACGAGTCCAAGATCAAGTCCAAGCTTGGGATGTTGGGGGTACTCGAGCCCTGCTGCCACAGTGAAACGAGAATCATTGGTGGCCAGATGCACAATACGAGTGCCCATCCGCCCACAGACGCCATTTACGAGCAACGAAATCGAGTTAGCCATGCAGCGCTCCACAAATGATGCAGTTATCTTATCAAGCTGAGAGAAGCTGGCGGGATGAACTTGAGAAAGGGAAATTCTGCCCACTATCATCGTCACCTAATAAATTAGGTGTATTATCTATTTTCGTTGGACGCTTGGAGGTGGACGCATGATTGCTACACATCTGGCTCGAATGCTCACACATCTCTATTTGAAAGGAACCGTCATGTCTCGCTGGCTATTCTCACTGGTTGCCTTGGCTGCAATGTCACTCTCCGTGTCGGCTCAAGAGATTCGTTTGAATCCCCCTCATTTTGCTTTGCTCATTAACGAAGCTGTTGTCAAAGAGCTTAAGCTCACGGCTGAGCAGCAGGAGCAGCTTAAAGCGGTGCTCGGTGACTTCATTCAGGAAGTGAACGGGCAGAAACGAATCGTCATTCAGGGTGGCACTGACATCGAAAGCTTGGAAGCGGATTCGCTCAAGGTACTGAACGAGAAACAGTCAAAGAGGCTGCGTGAAGCCTGGATTCAGGTCAACGGTGCCATGGGCATTACTGATGCCAAGCTCGCCAAGGAATTGAGTATTACTGCCGAGCAGACCAGGAAATCGACGGATGCCATTCAAAAGATGAACGAGAGCATGCGAGAAGTGTTTCAAGCTGGAGGAGACCGAGAGGAAATGACAGCGAAGGTTAAACAACTGCGTCTTGAGACGAAGAAAGTGATTGAGGCTTTGCTTACTGCAGAACAGAAGGCCAAGCTTGCGACGTTGCAAGGTGCGAAAATTGAAGGATTGAACAAGCCTTAAGTGTCTGCATAAGATAGTTGCATGCAAACCATCGAAGTCATTGATTCGCACACGGGAGGTGAACCCACCCGTGTGATTATTGCTGGGGCACCCACACTCCCAGGCAGTTCCGTTGCTCATCAACGTGATTCCTTTTCATCCCATTTCGATTGGCTTCGTTCAGCTACGGTGAACGAGCCACGTGGTTCCGATGTCCTCGTTGGGGCATTATTGTTGCCACCTCGCGATCCCGCCAATGCAGCTGGGGTTATCTTCTTCAATAACGTCGGCATGCTGCATATGTGTGGGCATGGCACTATCGGCCTTCTCGTTACGCTTGCCCATCTCGGCCTGATTACTCCCGGCACGCATGGCATCGAGACCTCCGTCGGTACCATCCATGCAACCTTGCATGATCAGCATCGTGTTACTGTTCGTAACGTTCCAAGTTATCGCTATCGGCAGGCGGTCTCTATAGCAGTGCCTGGTAATGGGACTGTCGTTGGCGATATTGCCTGGGGTGGCAACTGGTTTTTCCTCGTCAATCAGCATCAGGAAAAGCTCGAGCTAGACAACGTCGAACGTCTGCTTTACATCACCTGGCAAATTCGTCCAGCAGGACAATCCGGGCACCATGGTTTCGCCAGCCATGTGGAGGATTT
>CAYPJB010000067.1:0-14468 GCA_964410845.1 uncultured Bacteroidales bacterium
CCGGGACGATTTGGACCGCACCAAGAAAGACATGGCAGCCATGATCAATTCCGAGAATGCGATCAAGCAGTCCGCGTTGGGTGAAATTGCCACCATTCGTCGGGACAAGCTCAGTATCGAAACTCGCATCTCGCGGCAGAGGGCACAATACGTCGATGCTCCGTGCGACGGCACGATCTGGCAAATTATGGCGAATGCAGAGAACGGGGGTATCCTGGTAAGGCCGGGCGAACGGCTGGCTTTGCTAGTACCTGAAATCAGACGTGATAAGTCAGGCAAGAGAATAGTGACAGAACGGGTCAGTGTTGAACAAGATGCTGCGTATGCTGGGCAGTTGGCACTGGCTCCGATGCTGGCATTCAACACACTCCTGGCGGTAAGTCTTCAGGAATCAGTAATAAAACAGCGTGCGACATTGACAAGCCCGAACCTGCCCGGTATCGTCGCCGTGCTTCAGATTAACGGCAACGATCTGCCGCTGATTCGGGAGGGGGATTCCGTGCGATTGCAGTTCGAGGGGTGGCCTGCGGTTCAGTTCGTGGGCTGGCCTTCCGTGGCAATCGGCACATTCGGGGGAAAAGTCTTTCGGATTGATCCGAATGCTGACAAGAAGGGCATGTTCCGTATTTTTGTGGAACCCGCCCCAGACGATCAGCCCTGGCCGAACGAAGAGTACCTGCGACAGGGAGTGCGTACCCAGGGATGGGTACTGCTCAACCGGGTGTCTGCAGGTTACGAACTCTGGCGACAAATCAACGGCTTCCCACCCTTCCGCGAGATACAGGAGAAAGACCAGGGTTCTTTCTTCGGTCCAGCGCAGCGTAAATAGGGGTCACTGATGCGAAGGGCATGGATGCCTGGGGTGGGACTGCTGGCACTGAATGTGTCCGGGTGTCTCGTTACACCGTTCAAACCACCACCTGCTGGCATCGTCAGACAACTGCTTCCTCCTGCAGCCAATGAACCAGGGCCAACGCCGGAACGCCTTCCCGAGGTTCCGCCCAGCCGTTCGATATCAACAGCAGCGCCACCTCCTTCGCCGGAAGTCAATGCAGGCCCTTTGCAATTAGGGGATGTGCTGCTCAGTGTCGATCAAGGGTTCCCACTGCTACTTGCAATTCTCGAAGAACGGACCATTGCGAGCGGACAGCGTCTGGCCGCCGAGGGTGCATTCGACACGAACCTGGTAGCCCTTCAGAATCTGACCAATGGGTCGTATACCAATAATCGTTTCGATCTGCTGCTCGAACAGGCCACCCCGGTACACGGCGTGAGCTTCTTTGGCGGCTATCGTCGTTCCAACGGCGATTTCCCCATTTACAATGACGGGCGGAAGACAGGGGAAAACGGTGAACTGCGAGGTGGTTTCCTGGTGCCCTTGTTGCGCAATGGGCCCATCGACAAGAATCGTGCCTCGCTGCGTCAGGCCCAGATTTCTGAAACACTGGCTGACCCGGTAATCCAGGCGGCTCGGCTCAGTTTCCTTCGTGCAGGTGCACAGGCTTATTGGCTTTGGGTGGCATCGGGAGAACGTTTCCGCATTGAAGATGAGCTGCTGAAGATCGCCAAAGACAGACAAACAGGCATTGAAACTTCGGTCAAAGCAGGGCAACGGCCGGAGATCGAAGCCATCGATAATCGCCGCAGCATCGTTGAACGCGAAGGTCGTGTGATTGCAGCTGAACGAAGTGTCCAGCAGGCTGCTATCGTTCTCTCGCTCTACTATCGGGATAACGCTGGCAACCCCTTGGTGCCAACGGCTGCTCAACTGCCGAAGACTTTCATTCAACTGCCCCCTGATCAACCCAAGAGCGATCTGCTGAAACAGGACATCGAAACAGCATACAGCAATCGACCGGAATTGATGCGCTTTCAACTGCTGAAGGAACGAGTCGCTGTTGATCTGCAGTTGGCAGAGAATACCAATCTGCCCACGCTCTCAGGAGGCATGTCAGGTTCACAGGATCTGGGCAAAGGCAAACAGACGTCAAGCAGTCCGTTCGATGCACAAGCCCTGGAAGCCAACTTTCTCTTGAGCATGCCGCTGCAGTTCCGCCAGGCGCGTGGTGATCAGCAGCGTTTCCGTGGTGTCTTAATGCAATTGCAGATGCAGGAACAATTTCAGCGGGAGAACATCGGGGCGGAAGTACAGGATGCCGTCTCCAGTCTGGATCGTGCCTATGCTCGCTTCATGAAAGCCAAGGAAGAAGCAGAGATTGCCAAGCGAGTGGTGCAACTGGAGAAAACGCGATTCGAAAATGGTGGTGGGACTATCCTGGAAGTCAACTTGCGTGAGCTGGCAGCAGCGGATGCTCAGCGACGGGTAGTTGATGCACTAGCAGACTACTATCGGGCCACTGCGGATTACCGGGCAGCGCTCGGGCTCGATAACCGTCAGCAACCCTGATTGCGTTTGACAAAAGCTCGATCTCCGATTCAACTAGGCGAATGATGAATGTCGTGTGACGGATGTGGCGAAGCTGTAATCAGCAAGTTGACATTTTCACAGTCAAGGCATGGCATCTGCAATAACTTACTTCGCAGACAACGAAGGCGCTCTCCATGAAAGATGTTGTCAGCCTGATTCTCGGTGGCGGTCAAGGCACCAGGCTTTATCCTTTAACCAAGTATCGCAGCAAGCCTGCTGTGCCTATTGGTGGCAAGTATCGGCTGATTGATATCCCCATCAGTAACTGTCTGAATTCAGGCCTCAACCGTATCTACGTGCTGACGCAGTTTCTGTCGGCCAGTCTGCATCAGCACATCACCCGAAGTTATAATTTCGACGTCTTCGGCGGTGGCTTCGTGGAACTGCTGGCTGCCCAGCAGACGATGGATTCCACCAGCTGGTATGAAGGCACTGCGGACGCTATCCGCCGCAACCTCATGTACATCGATAAACCGGGCGTGCATGAAGCACTCATCCTGAGTGGTGATCAGCTTTATCGCATGGAATACGAAAAGCTCATTGAATGCCATCGCAGGAACAAGGCGGATATTACTATCGCTGTCATCCCTGTGCATCGCGATGCTGCCAGTTCGCTCGGCATCATGAAACTGGCTGACGATGGCCGAGTGACAGCATTTATTGAGAAACCCAAGACGGACGACCTGCTCGATTCACACCGCACACCTGCTTCAGCTATTGAAAAGAATGGTATCCCCGCCAAGGGCAGAGAGTACCTGGCCAGCATGGGAATCTATCTTTTCAATAAGGATGTGCTGGTGGAAAGCCTGCGTGATCCACTCCACACCGATTTCGGCAAGCATGTTATTCCGAATGCCATCAAGGAAAGAAAGGTGCAGGGCTTCCTCTTCGATGGCTACTGGGAAGATGTAGGTACCATCGCAGCCTATTTTGATGCCAGCCTGTTGCTGACCGACGACAAGCCGCCATTCTACTTCCAGAGCGAAGATGGGCCGATTTTCACTCGGCGTCGGTTCCTACCGGCCAGCAAGGTGATTTCTGCCACAGTGAAACGAGCGCTGCTGAGCGATGGCTGCCTGCTGCAGGAAGGTGCTCACGTGGAGCATTCCATCATCGGCGTCCGCAGTATCATCGGCAAGCAGGCAACCGTGAAGGATTGCATTATCATCGGTGCGGATCGGTATGAATCCGAAGATGAAAGTGCACGCAACACGCCCGCCCACCCTGCCATCGGCATCGGCGATGGGGCTCATATCGAACGGGCTATCGTTGATAAGAATGTCCGCATCGGCAGGAATGTGCGCATTTTGAACGAAAAGAAACTGCAGACTGCAGACGCCCCTACGTACTGCATCCGCGACGGGATCGTGGTGATTGCCAAGGATGCAATCATTCCCGACGGAACAGTTATTTGAAAGTACTCTCTCCGTATCTCTGATTGAGTGATGAGCGAACACATTCCGCTGGATTTCCCATTCAATATCAGGCAAAATAGAATTCCTGCCGCCTCACCGGCATCAGCCCTGCCTGATTTGATTGAGGAGTCTGCATGCGTGACGTTGCTTCTCTCTGGCGCCCCTTGGGTGCCCTGCTCTGCCTGCTGACACTGGCGTTCTGTTCGCTGCACAGTGCAGATGAGACAGCCTCTGCCAGGCTGCCGATACCAGCGATCGATCGCATCACAGTTGAACCGACGAAGATCACGTTTCTTCCTCTGGAACAAACCCGACAGATCATCATCACCGGTTACACTAGGAGCGGTCAGCGAATCGATCTGACCCGTGAAGCGCGTTATTCTTCCAGTCATGCCGGTATCATGGCAAAGAACGGAGTGGTAACCGCTACACAGCCAGTGGAAGCCCAACTGAAGATTGCCGTTGCTGGTAAAGAGGCAACCCTGGATGTAGTTGCGCACAACATCAACAGGGAAATCCCGATCAGTTTCGTACGTGATGTGATGCCTGTCCTTACCAAGACCGGATGCAACGCGGGCACCTGTCATGGTGCAGCCAAGGGAAAGAACGGCTTTCGTCTATCGCTGCGTGGATACGATCCGGAGTACGATTGGCACACCCTCGTGGATGACCTGGCCGGGCGACGATTCAATCGTGCAGATCCAGCAGCGAGCCTGATGTTGCTTAAACCCACCAATGCCGTCCCTCATCAAGGTGGCTTTCTATTCGATGAGAATTCGAATTACTACAAGACCCTGGAACGCTGGATTGCACAGGGCGTGAATAACGATGTCGAGACGAAGACACGGGCAATACGTCTCGAAGTTTCGCCCAGCAACATCGAGCTTGATCTGCCTGGCCGAGCTCAACAACTGCTCGTCACCGTGTTCTACGATGATGGCAGCACCCGGGATGTCACCCGGGATGTCAGCTACAGTTTCAGCAACACCGAGACGGCTGCGACGACACAGGATGGACTAGTGACAGCCATGCGACGCGGCGAAGGAGCGGTACTGCTTCGCTATGAAGGGCTGTATGCAACCATTCCCCTCATGGTGATGGGCAAGCGAGATGGATTCCAATGGCAGACTGTAACGGAGCACAACTTCATTGATAAGCACGTCTATGCCAAACTGAGAAGAGTACAGGTGCTTCCTGCTGACATCTGCACGGATGATGAGTTCATTCGACGTCTGACGATCGACATGACTGGCCAGATTCCAACACCAGAGAAGGTGAAGACTTTCCTTGCTGATACCAGTCCCAGCGATGTCAAACGCCATGCTCTCATTGATGAATTGATTGGCTCTCCTGACTATGTCGACCATTGGACTCACAAATGGTGTGACCTGATGCAGGTGAATCGCAAATTCCTGGGTGAAAAGGGAATGTGGGCCTTTCATGGCTGGATACACCGGGCCATCGCTCGCAACATGCCTTACGATCAGTTCGTGAGCCAGATCATCACAGCTTCAGGCAACCCGAACGAGCACGATACTGCTGCAGCCAACTTTGCTCGCATCAACACTGATCCGAAAGTGGCAGCGGAGAACACGACTCAGCTCTTTCTGGGTACCCGCTTCTCGTGCTGCCAGTGTCACGATCATCCTTTCGAGAAGTGGACACAGAAGCAATACCATTCACTGAGCGCCTACTTTGCTCAGGTGAAGGTGCAGCCCAAGCTGAACAATCGGGGTGATGTAGCCATCGTTTTTGATCGTCGAGATGGCGGAGAGGTGCCGCATCCGAAAACGGGAACGCCACTGCCTCCCAGCATCCCTTACGATCATGCAGGCAGCAAGGCGGAAGGAGCAACCCGTCGAGAGGCGCTGGCTCACTGGCTGACTGATGCGCGCAACCCGCTCTTTGCCAGGAGTGTCGTAAACCGCATCTGGAGTTACTTCTTCCATCGAGGCATCATTGATCCGGTCGACGATGTTCGTGACAGCAACCCTGCCACCAATCCTGAGCTGCTGGATGCACTGACCGCTGATTTCATCAAGAGTGGAATGGATCTCCAGCATCTGATGCGCACCATCTGCCGATCCAGAACTTATCAGCACAGCTTCCGCACCAACAAGTGGAACGAAGATGACACGCTGAACTTTGCCGTGGCCAAGCCACGGCGGATGTCAGCGGAACAGTTGATGGATTCGCTCATGGTGGCAACCGGCAGCCGGGCAGCGTTCCCGAACCTGCCGAAGGACTTCCGCGCTGCACAACTGCCTGATTCCAACGTGGGTCTGGGCGGGTTCCTGGAACAGTTTGGCAGGCCAGCCCGAGAATCGTCTTGTGAATGCGAACGTTCAAGCGATGTCAGCCTGGCCCAGGCGATGGCCATGATCAATGGCCCGCTGGTGGCCAATGCTCTGACGGATCAGCAAGGCCGTGTGGCCAAACTGCTGGAGAAGAAGTTACCCACTGAAGAAATAGTGGAAGAACTCTATCTCGCCGCCTGGGCTCGTCGCCCGAGTGTTACTGAAAAGGCAAAAGCAGTCAAATTGATCAGTAAAGCCAGTAACCAGCAGGAAGCTCTCCAGGATCTGCTCTGGGCACTGCTCAACAGCCCGGCGTTCCTGTTTAACCGGTAGAATGTAGAACTGGGAAAGGAGGTGGCTATGACGAAGACGCAACCAATTACCCGTGTTTTGCATGGTATGGTGAAAGGCAAGTACATTGAAATCGTCGAGGAACATAACTTGAAAGAAGGACAACTGGTGGAATTGAAAGTAACAGTCCCGAATCCTCACAAGGAACCATGGGGTGAAGGGATTAAGCGGTGCGCTGGGGCACTTGCTGATGATCAGGAATGGGATGAGATCATGAAAGAGATATACGAGGCACGAAAGAGTACTCGAGCTATTCCTGATTTCAGCGATATCCCTTGATGACACACCTTCTTGATACTGACATCTGTTCATTTCACATGAAGAAGCCAGCTGGTCTGGCTCACCGGTTCTTTCAGTATGCAGGTGGATTGGCGATTTCCAGTATTACTCTTGCTGAACTGTACGCAGGAGCGTATCGACTTTCTGACCCGAATAAGCTGTTAAGTAAAATTGATGATTTGCTGCAAGACGTAGGCCTCGTGGCGTTTGATGCGGAAGCAGCTGAACGCTATGGCAACGTTTACGGCACTCTGGTTAAACAAGGGCGAACTCCTCCTGTCATTGACACGATGAACGCCTCACTCGCCTTGTTACATAATCTGACACTTGTCACACACAATACTCAGGATTATCAACACGTACCCGAGTTACGACTCGAAGACTGGCTGATACCTTAACAGGGCCCAATTCCATGCTCACTCTTCCTACTCCCTGGAACCCTGGTTCGCTCTGCGATAGTCCGTCGCGGCGGGAACTCCTGCAATACGGCGGAATCGGCCTACTGGGGCTGACACTACCCAATGTGCTGCACGCCAAGGCTGCCTACGCTGCAGGCCATTCCGATCCAGTCAATCCCACACCGAAGACCAAAGCCTTCGGCAAAGCCAAGTCGGTCATCTTCATCTTCCTGCAAGGGGGACCGAGCCATATCGACATCTGGGATCCCAAGCCCCAGGCGCCAGCCAATGTTCGCAGCCAGTTCAAGAACATCAAGACTAGTGTACCGGGCATCGAAGTGACCGAAGTAATGCCCAAGCTGGCCAAGATGCTCAACAAGGCAACCCTCATCCGCTCGATGAGCTACACCCCCAAGGGTCTGTTCAACCATACCTCTGCGATTTATCAGCTAACTACCGGCTACACGCCGGATCGTGTATCCCCATCAGGCCAACTCGAACCACCCAGCCCGACGGACTTCCCTACCGCTGCTGCTCATATCGCCAAGATGAAGCCACCGGTTACGCCGATGCTGGCCAGCGTGATGCTGCCTCGACCGCTGCAGGAAAGCAATGTCATCAACAAGGGTGGCACCGCCGGGTTCCTCGGCAAAGCCTACGATCCGTTCTTTCTCTTCCCGACCGGTGATGACCGCAAGCAGGACAAGCTCGAGAAACTCAAGATCGATGAGTTCACCTTGCGTCCCGAGATCGACAAGATCAGGCTGCAGCGTCGTCAGACTTTACTGAAGACCGTGAACGAAGGCGTTGCAGATCTTGATGCAGCAGTCAGCAACTTTGCACTCGATAAGTATTACGACCGGGCCTTCGATCTCATTCTCTCGGGCCGAGCCAGGGAAGCGTTCGATCTGGAGAAGGAACCTGCAGCCCTTCGCGACAAGTATGGCAGACACACCTTCGGGCAATCTTGCCTGCTTGCTCGCCGACTCATCGAAGCGGGCACCCGCTTCGTCCAGGTGAACTGGCCTGCGGTTGCCAATGGCGACCCAGCTACCACCGCGTGGGATACCCATGCCACTAACTTCCCGCCGCTCAAGAACCTGCACTGCCCCAAACTCGATAGTGCCCTGGCTACACTTCTTGAAGACCTCGATCAGCGAGGCCTGCTCGACGATACCCTGGTGGTCGCGATGGGCGAGTTTGGCCGTTCGCCGAAGATGGGCATCAGCACCTCCGGCAACACCAATGCCGCTGATGGCCGCGATCACTGGCCCTACTGTTACACCGCGATGCTGGCTGGTGCAGGAGTGCAACGGGGTGGTCTACTGGGCAAGTCAGATGATCAAGGCTCCTCGCCTGTCGATTTCCCTGTCCACCCCACCCAAATCCTCGCGACGGTGTATTACTCTCTTGGCATCGACCCGGCGATGATGGTCTACAACCACCTCAATCAGCCAAGAGAGTTGGTACAGGCGGAACCAGTACTGAAGTTGTTTGGTTAGACTGCTAGCCACCGGCGAGTCGCCGGTGGTGGTTCACGCGAAAAGAGAATAAAGTAGCGAATGCTTGTGGGCAGGCAATCGAGCTACTGCCCCCCGTGACTCACGGAGGGCTAATGTAGTTTGCCGTAGTGCAACCACAACTCCAGATCAAACGCCACCTTGCCATCATTGGAATGCTCATCAAACAATTCCCGCATTTCCTGCATGAAGGGTGCAAAGCTCGCATCAGTCTGTTTGGGGATATAGGAAGACGACAAGATACGGGCTTCGAAGAGTGGCCAATCAAGCACCTGCGGATTGAGCAGTGTCACATCATGATATCCATGCTGAAAGAATGCAGCAGAACGTTCGGGGCTGCGATAAAGCAAGGCCAACTGATGATACTCCGGGCAATGCTTTCTTAGAATCGTTTCGTACCCTGCCTGTAAGGGCGATGCTGTGTGATTGCGATGGTTCCAGACAGCCAGGAACCAGCCGGGTGGCTTCAGGATACGCTCCATCTCGGTGCGGGTAGCTTCAATATCGAACCAGTGGAATGCCTGTGCTGCAAAAGCAAAGTCGATGGAGTGATCTGCCAGCCCGGTAGCTGATGCAGTGCCAATTCGACTGGTGAACTGAGCATACTGCGAAAGATACCTATCACCCTCGAAACGCATCGGTTCGTTGGGTTCCATACCAATGACCGCATAACCTGCCTGCAGAAATGGTTCAGCCGAGAGACCGGTGCCGCTTCCAATATCGGCAATACTCATCCCCGATTGCAATACTCCCACTTCTTCCAGATGTCTTACCAGGGTGATGGGATAGCGCGGACGGGCCATGGCATAGACGCTGGCTTTATCACTGAATCGTGTGGTGGCATCGGTGAACGTGCTCATTTGCGTTGTCGATAAAGCATATGTTGCACTTGCCCAATGACGGCATGGTGCTGGAAGATCAGCAGCAGCCCCAGGCCAATCACCAGAATGACATTGACGATGACTGCCACCCACATGCTGGCTTTGCCTTGCGGATCGATCAGGCCTGTCATTGGTAGTAAATAGAGCAAAGCCCAGACCCCCATGCCTGTCAGCATCAGGATAATGAGCGACTGCCGCAGTTGTGGTTTTCGACAAAACCTGGCCAGTTGCCAGCATCCCATGATGACCAAGAACCAGATGGCAAAGAAAAGAGATTCCCACAGCAGTTGTTGCCACCATGCTGATGAGGCGTTAACGAACCCCTTCCTTGATTGAAGCTCCGTTGAAAAGATAATACCCGAGTTCAGCACAAACGTCTTCGCCTGGATGGATTGAAAGATGAGATATCCTGCGTACCCCGAAACACAGATCAGGCTTAACAGAAACCAGACGGTAGCAATGGTAATCCAGGGAGTAAACAGGAGCAGCGCCAAGGCCGCGATGAACAGCATGGTGTTAAGCACCATGGTAATCTTGTTGGTCCACGAGACGACATCAGCCATGCCACCGACAAACCTCAGCATGCCACCACCTTCTATCTCACGCGTTTGAGCATTGAATTTGGGTTCCGAAATAGTTTGAAACAATAATAAAAGAACAAATCCCATGACGGCCAGAATCATCTTGGCTCCACAGTAGCCATAAACGCTGTAAGTGAAGAGTGACAACCCCTGGTCCACCATGTTCAAATTACGCTTCTCTGCTTTGGTTAACTCTCCAGTTTCAACAGTGTGATCGCTGTCTTCATCTGTCTGAGCGACTGGCACACCAGAAACATCCTCCACTTCTGCCACCGGGATGTTATCCAACGCGACTAGTGGAACGACAGGCACCGTGGGAATGACCGGCATCGCAGCACTGCTGGGCAACACCCGTGGGGGCGGGATCGATATTGCTGGTGCTTTCATCGTGGGAACTGCACTTCTGGCAGGCATCACCAGCGGCTGCACAGGCTGCGCTTTAACTCTCGGCTCGGGCGACAGTGTCTGTAATCGGTCGGTCGTCACCCAGGCCAGCCCCTGACATTGAGGGCAACGGATTTGAGTGCCGATGTACTTCGATTTCACTCGAAGGGTATGCCCCTGTTCGCAGAGTACTTCATATTTGGGTACGAGAGCTTCACCCGGCCGAGGGGGCGAGACCATCATCAGCAACTGGCACGCAGGGCAGGCTAATCGCTGTCCAAATTGTTCGGGAGTGATCTCGATCTCGTGGCCATGAAGACAGGTAATTCGTGGCACTGCTGATGCCTCGCGACGGAATGACACTTCGTCCCCAAGCTAGCATAGAATGAAGTGAACCACCAGTGCAGAGGCTGCCATGAACGATGCTGATATCAGGAAGCTACTCGAAACTACCCGCACCATCGCTGTCGTTGGCCTGTCGGAGAAACCCGACCGACCGAGCCATCATGTCTCGGCATACATGCAGTCGCAGGGGTATCGTATCATTCCGGTGAACCCCAGTGTCGTCAGCATTCTTGGCGAACGCTCCTACCCTTCCCTGCGTGATATCCCCGAACCAGTCGACATGGTCGATGTCTTCCGCCGTTCGGATGCTGTTCCAGCGATTGCCCAGGAAGCCATTGCCATCGGGGCCAAGTCGCTCTGGCTGCAGGAAGGGGTGATCCACGAGGCTGCCGCTGCAGATGCCCAAGGAGCAGGCTTAGCCGTGGTGATGGATCGCTGTATTTTGAAGGAACATGCGCGATTGATGTAAAGCGACTGATGTCTCTCTCGACATGCTGTTGCATATATCGATATGATGCTGATGGAGGTGTTACATGAAACTCAAAGTCCTGATTCGACATGAACCGTTAGGCGGATATTCAGTTAAGGTGCCTGCGCTACCTGGCTGTTATTCAGAAGGTGAAACACTCGATGAAGCAATGGTGAACATCAAAGAAGCCGCTCAGCTTTGGCTGGAAGTAGCATCGGAGATTCAGCAAGAAGATCAGACCATACCTGAAGCTGAGCTTCAGGAGATCGAGGTATGAAGCCCGTCTCGGGAAAGCAGATGTGTCGCATACTTGAAGGCAAAGGCTGGGTATTAGTGAGAATCAAAAACAGTCATTTTATCTATCGCCTTAAGGGACATTCAAAACTCATTGTCGTTCCAGTGCATAAAAACCAGGACCTCAAAACAGGAACGCAGCACTCCATCATGAGAGATGCAGGTTTAACGGATTCGGATCTTTAAGATACCAACCCCGGTCGCTTCACTGGCTGCTTAGGCTTTTTCTTCTCTGCTACTTCGCGAAACACTTCCAACAGTGCCTGATAGTGATCGTCAAACGTCCATTTCTGGGAAGCTTCGCGGGCTTCCCTCGCCAGCGCTGTTCGCTTTTCTGAATCACATAACCGAATAATTTGTTGCGCCATCGCAGCATGTTGATGTGGATTGTCAATCGTCAGGGAAGCTAATCCCGCTGATAACAGTTCAGAGCCGCCGTTGAGTCTGGTGGTGATTACGGGCAAGCCACAGGCCAGCGCTTCCATCGTTACCAGGGCGCACGGGTCGTAGAAGCTGGGATGAATCAGAAAGTCAGACGCAAAGAAGGCTTCCCGCACATCCGGGTGGAATCCCAGAAAGCGGACACGATCTGCGACGCCGAGGCGTTCAGCCATCTTGCTGAACCGCTGATATTTCGCACTGCCACAGATCAGCAGCTTGAAGTTGAGATCCGCAGGCAACAGCGTCAGCGAGTGCAGCAGGGGGATCAGTCCTTTGAGCCGATAGTTGTGGCCGACAAAGAGACCGACGTTGTCTTCCGGATGCAGCGACTGCTGATCGCGCATCTGCGAACGGATGACCAGCCTGTCATGAGTCGGAAAGCGATCGGCATCAATGGCATTGTGAATCACCCGCATCCGCTGGTCATCGAGGCCATAAAACTCGCGGCCATGCCGTTGCACCATCCTGCTAGGCACTACCAGCAGCGAGGGGAACTCAAAAAGCTGCCGGCGTTCCAGTGCCCGGTAACTGCGATGCTTGATATCAATGGCGTGCAGCAACCGCACGACACCTCGCATCATGCCTGACGACTGCTTGCGAACATTGTGAGCAGCCGAGGCAAGGTGAAAGCCCCCCTGAGGCATCAGGATATCCTGCCCCCAGGTTTTGATGAAACCCACGGTGACGTCGTAATTCTCCTGCTGGATCGCTGTATAGCAATGGCTGGCGAACTTCCACGGCTTCTGCCAACGCAAGCCGGTTGGTTCCGGCAACAGGTGATGGATGACCTCTTTGGGAAAGGCATCGATATCGATCTTGCTCGTAAAGAGATGCACCTCATGGCGATCATGGGCCAGGGCACGGGCAAGGTCAGCGATGTAGGTTTCACATCCACCAAGGTTCGGCATCATGCTTTCGTAACACAAGGCGATCTTCATCGTTATGCCGCCTGGCTTAAGGAATTCACGTTCTTCACCAGTTCCGTGGAAAGCCCATTATGTCGGGCATAGCGCTCGGCTTTCCGCATCGCTGCCAGGAAGAGCCATTGATCCGCTTGGGTGAAGTGGTTTCGCTGCAGATAGTGCTGGAAGAAGGTAATGCGATCTGCGCCTTCCAGGCCAGCAACGCCCCACATCGAAAAGAAGAGTTGGGCCAGGTCTTTGATCTGCCAGCGCACACTGAACCAGCGATGCGAACCGAGACGATGCAGATCGATCAGGGCCATGTCACCCGGATCGGTCTGCTGTACGCTCGGCTCATTGACATAGAAGTGGCACAGATACAAATCCTTGTGGTAGTGCTGCAGACCATGAAGCTTGCGGGCGATGGCAGCCATACGTTCCAGGAGCTTCTGCTTCCAGACTTCAAACTGCTGAGGAGGCATCTTCGCATGAGCCAGTGGAATGGCCTGATGGAGGGCCAACATTCCAGTGAGCTCACGAATAGCCAGGTAACTTTGCAGCTTGCAACCGGGGCCAACGATCTGCCCCATCGCTAGCGGTTCCGGCACATGGAAGCCTTGCGACTTCGCCCACTGCAGCCGCTGCCATTCCTGAGCGCCGGGAGACCAGGGGTAGTGTGGCCATCGACGAGCCAGCAACCCTCGCCACCAGGGCAGTTTCCAATGTCGTTTCAGATAGATGATGAGACTACCTTCGCCAAGCACAATGCGTCCGGTCGAGCGGCCTTGCTTGACGTGGAAGTCGTCCGTCGCCTCCCAGTGCATGATGTTCTCTTCATCACGCGGGCTGACCGCAGCTAACCATGCTGTGGTGGCTTGTCGCCAGACTTGCCAGGCAGTGTTCCAACTCATCCATCGATCCTTCGAGGAACGGCAAGGTGTACCACGAAGGGGGAAAACTGCCAAGTCGGAGTTGGATGTCCAGTGTGAAAATTATTGGCACGACTGAGTATTAGTAAAAGTTGACAACTGATGTTAACCGAGTGTACGATCTTGATCTAGGAGCCTACTGGCTCGACCTCATGATCACCGCCGATGACATGGGACACCGCACCAACATGAAGGGCCTTCTCAGCGAAATCCACGAAGTGATGGCCATCCTCGTCAGCAGCAAGAAGAAGGCCAAGAAGTTGGGGAACCCCGAGACAGCGATGTCGAGCAACTAAAGTCTGTCACCATGAAGGCATACTTCTTTATCAAGAATCAGGTAATGGCGATACACCATTGCTTGTGTTTGTCTATTTTCCTGTATCATCGTTACCGGAATCGTATGGTGGTGCTCGGAAGCGATGCACCAACACTAGTCGAATACCATATTGGCAGGAAGTTCATTCACATAGTTGTCTTGAGAAGATCCTTTGCTGAACGGAGACGTATCAGTTCGTTTCGTCATGATGAACTCTTTTTCAAGATTAGAAGGGGCA